>CAMPGR010000004.1 GCA_946885605.1 uncultured Pseudomonadota bacterium | reverse complement strand
CGCGCAATACCGCGTGGTCGAACGCCCGCCGATTCGCTTCCGCTATCGCGGCGCCAGGATTACCGCCGCGGCTCTTCCTTCCGCAGGTGGCATCGCGCTCGCCCAGAGTCTCGGCATGCTCGAACGCTTTGCGCCCGGCGCGCCGGCTCACCCGGAGTACGCGCATCTCGTCATCGAGACGCTGCGCCGGGTTTTCCACGACCGCGCCCGTTACCTCGGCGACAGCGATTTTGCCCCCGTGCCGGTCGCGCGTTTGCTCGATCCAGCGTATAACACGCGCCGGGCGGCAAGCATCGATCCCGCGAAAGCGAGCCCCAGCGATGCGCTCGGGCACGACAACTTGAATCCCGGCGCAAGCCGCAATACGACGCATCTGTCGGTGATCGACGATGCGGGCAACCGCGTTGCGGCAACGCTCACGATCAATCTTCTGTTCGGCTCGGGCATCGTCGCGGGCGATACCGGCGTGTTGCTCAATAACGAGATGGACGACTTCACTTTGAGCCACGACGTGCCGAATGCTTTTCTGCTCCACGGCGCACGGGCCAACGAAATCGAGCCGCGCAAACGCCCGCTTTCCAGCATGACGCCCGCCTTCGTGGAAGACGGGCGCGGCGTGCTGATCCTCGGTTCGCCGGGCGGCTCGCGCATCGTGAGTCAGGTGCTCCTTGCCATACTCGAGCATCTGCGTGCGCCGAATGTCGATCTCAAGCGCGTGCTGGCGCTGCCGCGCTATCACCACCAGTACTGGCCCGACCGCGTCGAAATCGAGCCGGAGGGCTTTTCCCCGGCATGGCGCGCGGCGCTCGAAGCGAAAGGTCACAGCATTCATGTCGCGAGACGCAAGTGGGGGAACATGCAGCTCGTGTTCAAGTCGAGCGAAACCGGAGTGGCGGAGGCGGCGAGCGATCCGCGCGGCCAGAGCATTGCGTGGTATTAGCGCCTCTTCGAGTATTCTTTTCTAGTATCATTACGCGCCCATGAAGACGACATTCCTCGATTTCGAGCAGCCGATCGCGGAGCTCGAAGCGAAGATCGACGAGCTGCGCTACGTGCAGGACGACACGGCGCTCGACATCTCGGAGGAGATCGCGCGGCTCCAGAAGAAGAGCCAGGCGCTCACTAAGGAGATCTACGGGAAGCTCACGGCGTGGCAGATCGCGCAGGTCGCGCGCCATCCCCAGCGTCCTTACGCGCTCGACTACATCAACGCGCTCTTCACCGACTTCGAGGAATTGCACGGCGACCGCGCGTTTGCGGACGATTCGGCGATCGTCGGCGGTCTAGCGCGTTTCAACGGGCAGACCGTGATGGTGATCGGGCATCAGAAGGGGCGGGACACCAAGGAAAAAATCTACCGCAACTTCGGCATGCCGAAGCCCGAGGGATACCGCAAGGCGCTGCGGCTCATGAAGCTCGCCGAAAAGTTCGGCGTGCCGGTGATGACGTTCGTCGATACGCCGGGCGCCTATCCCGGCGTCGGGGCGGAAGAGCGCGGGCAGTCCGAGGCGATCGGGCGCAACCTCTATGCGATGGCGGAGCTGCGCGTGCCGATCGTCTGCACCATCATCGGCGAAGGCGGCTCGGGCGGCGCGCTGGGCATTGCGGTCGGCGACGTGCTCCTCATGCTGCAATACGCGACGTATTCGGTCATCTCTCCGGAAGGATGCGCCTCGATTCTGTGGAAGAGCGCAGACTTTGCCGCCGACGCCGCGGAAACGCTCGGCATCACCGCAACGCGCCTGAGGGCGCTCGGACTGGTGGACAAAGTGGTGAACGAGCCGCTCGGCGGCGCCCACCGCGATCACGAAGCGATGCTGCAGAACCTGCGCAAGGCGCTGCAGGACAGCTGGCGGCAATTGCGCGACAAGCCGATCGACGAGCTGCTCGAAGCCCGGTTCGAAAAACTCATCGGCTATGGCAAGTTCAAGGAAGTCGAAACGAAGTAGCGCTGCCCGCGCGGATCTCGCCGATCGCGTTGCCGCCTGTCTCACCGGTGTGGTAAGCGAGGGGGACCGCATCGTCGTGGGTTTGAGCGGCGGCGTCGATTCCGTCGTGCTGCTCGATACGCTTGCACGCCTCGCTCCGCGTTTCGGGTTCCGGCTCGCCGCCGTGCACGTCAATCACCAGTTGAGCTCGAACGCTGCGCGGTGGGCGGCGTTCTGCCGGGCCTTGTGTCGCGCGCGGGGCATTCCGCTCAAGGTGGCGAACGTCGCGGTGCCGCGCGGGAACAGTGTGGAAGCGGCCGCACGCGCGGCACGCTACGAAGCGTTCCGCGCGCTGCGTGCCGAATACATCGCGCTCGCCCATAATCAGGACGACCAGGCCGAGACGCTGCTCCTGCAACTGTTGCGTGGCGCCGGTGTGCGCGGCGTGGCGGGCATGCCCAAGGTCAGGATCAAGGATCAGGCGGCAGGCGTTGACCGGGTGCCGGGTATCCTTCGGCCCCTGCTCGATGTGCCGCGGAGCGAAATCGAAGCCCAGGCGCGCGCCTGCGGGCTCGAGTGGGTTGAAGACGAAAGCAACGCGCAGACCTACTACATGCGCAATTTCCTGCGGCACGACGTCTTCCCCGTCATCGAGCGCCGTTATCCCGGCTATCGCGCGACGCTTGCGCGCGCGGCGCGTCATTTCGCGGACGCGGCGGAGCTGCTCGATCAACTTGCCGCACAGGACGCGGCCGGACATATCCTAGAAGGCGCGCTCAGCGTGGATTCGCTGCGCGCGCTTGCGCCGCCTCGCGCGCGCAACCTCCTGCGTCATTTTCTCGCCCTGCATGCGCTTGGCATGCCGGCGGAGCGACTCGATGAAGCGCTGCGCCAGGTGCTCATCGCGAAGCAGGACGCGCGGGTGCTGATCGAGCTCGACGGCGCGCGGCTTCGGCGTTTCGAGGGAAGGTTGCACGTGGTGCGCGAGGCGGGGCCGCTGCCACGGCTCGACCTCGAGTGGCACGGCGAGCGCGAGGTTGCGCTTCCCGAGCTCGGCGGGGTGCTCGAGCTCGCGCGCGGGCGGGCAGGCGGCATCAGCCTCGCGCGCCTGCGCGGGCGCACGGTGACGATAGGCGTGCGGCGCGGTGGCGAGCGGTTCAAGCCGGACTGCCGGCGCCCGCGCCGCAGCCTCAAGAACCTGCTGCAGGAAGCGCGCATCCCGCCGTGGCAGCGCGAGCGCACGCCGCTCATCTTTTGCGACGGCGAACTTGTGTGGGCGGCAGGTTTGGGCGTGGATTGTTCCTACCGTTCGGCGCCGCACGAACCGGCGCTCACTCCCGCATGGCGGCCCTCGCCATAAACTCCTTCCGGGCTGCAGGCCGCGCTTGACGCTCGCCTACCGTTGCTATACGGTTTGCCTGCAATCTTACAGCCGGCGCGCATCATTCCGGCTGAATATCATAAATCGTTCGAAGGAGGAGCTTATGGACCGCACCAGGGCCCGCTGGAGCAGCGTCACTGCCGCCGCCTTGTTGTTCGCCGTGGCAGGCATAGGCATCAGTCAGGATGCCATTGCGCAGGACAAGCCCAAGAAAGTCGTTCTCCGCTTCGCCGCAGATTTTCCACCCCCTCCCCATCCCGCCGGTCTTGCGATGCGCTATTTCGCGGACCGTCTCCCGCAGGTGATCCCGGGCAGCGAGGCGCGGCTCTATTTCGCCGGGGCACTCTACACCGTGCCCGAGGCCTTCGAAGCGATGCGGCAGGGCAATCTCGAAATGACCTGGATGCAGATCGGCAAGGCTGCACCCGTTGACCCGTGGATGATGGCGCTCGTCGGCCCGGGCATCCTGACCACCGTCGGCGCAGTCGACAGCCTCGAGAAGACCAAGACCTACCAGATGCTGATCGAGCGTCTCGAGAAGCGCCAGCTCATCAAGGTGTTCGGGGCGGGGCACATGAGCTTCGGCATGGGCGTTGGAGGCAAGAAGCGTTACGTGAAGCCCGAAGACTTCATCGGGCGCAAGGTCCGCAGCATGGGGCCCGTTGAAAATGCGTCGCTCGAGTCATGGAAGGCGAGCCCGGTGGTGATGGGATTCGGCGAAGTGCCGAGCGCGCTCGAGTCCGGCGTCATCGATGGTCTGATGACGAGCCTGGGCGGCTGGAACAGCGTGCGCGAGCAGGCGCCGTTCTACACCATGGGCGGGGCCGGTGCGTTCGTCGGCGATTACTACATGATCAGCGCGAGCCGCCGCTGGTGGGACCGGCTGGACAAGGCGACGCAGGCGACGCTGCAGAAGCTCATCGACGAGACGATACAGGTGCAGAAGGAGTACAACTGGTGCTTCGACAAGATGGCGTACGACAAGTACGGCACCAAGGATCCGTCGAAACCGGGCGTGTACTGGATGACGCCGCAGGAAGTTTCGGCGATGGTCGCAGCGATGGGCGAAGCGCCGACCCGGTACGTCAAGAGCAAGACGCCCAAGGAAGCCGCGCCGTGGGTCGACACGTTCGTCAAGGAAGGCCGTGAGCTGTCGAAACAGCATCCGCCGGGCTCCTCCTGGATAGAGAAGGTGGACTGCTCGAAGCACGCTTCGAAGATCGTCATCAAGTAGCGCGGGTACGCGGCTCGCCGCCATGGAGAAGGCGTACGCGTTTTGGCGGGCGTTCCAGGACCGTATCGTGGCGCCGATCGCGGCGCTGCTGCTGCTCGGATGCACGCTGCTCGCGATCGTCGAGATCTTCCGCCGCTACGTGATGGGGCTCTCGTTCGAATGGCAGCAGGACGCCGTCACTTTCTTTACCCTGAGCGGCGTTTTCCTGTACTTCGGCATCAGCCAGCGGCACGGCTCACACCTCAACGTCGCGCTGCTCACCGAATCCCTCGAGTCGGCGGGGCCCGGCGCGCGCCGCGTCGCCGAGATCGTGCGGCTCATCGCGCTTGTTTTCTCGTTCCTGTTCCTCGTGCTCGTGCTGTGGTGGGGCTTGCCTGAGGTGCGGGACAGTATCGAGTTCGAGAGCCGCACCGAAAGCCTCGCATTTCCGATGTGGCCGTTCCTCGTCGCGCTGCTCGCGGGGTTTGCGTTCATGGCGGTCACCATGCTCTTCCAGGTGTACCGTCAGATCCAGAAGCTCCGCGGCGTGAGCGTGCTGAAAGAACCCGGGGACGCCGAGGCCGCGGGTCACTGACCCATTGATCGCCACGGGCAGCGCCTGATCGCCTAAGGAAGCGGAGGGGAAGCGCATGTATATCGTGGGAGGAGTCGTTTTCGCGCTGCTCGTCCTGAGCGTGCCGATCGGCATCGCGCTCAGCGCGGCGGCCGCGGCCTACATCGCCGTCGACCCGCTGCTCTCGAGCGAAGTGATCTTCCGCTCGTTCTTCAACTTCATCGGCAAGTACTCGCTGATGGCGATCCCGCTCTTCATCTTCGCGGGATTCCTCATGGAGAAGACCGGGCTCGTCGCGCAGCTCTTCCGTTTCTCCGACTCGCTCGTCGGCTGGATGCCGGGGGGGTTCGGTGTGGCCACGGTGCTCGCGTGTGTCATGTTCGGCGCCATCTCGGGGTCCAGCGTGGCGATGGCGGCCGCGATGAGCGTCATCGCAATTCCGGAAATGCGCAAGCGCGGCTATCCCGACTGGTTCTCGGGCGGTCTGGTCGCCACGGCCGGCGGCATCGCGATGCTGATTCCGCCCAGCATCATCCTGATCCTCTTCGGCATCGTCACGGAAACGTCCATCGTCAAGCTCTTCTTCGCGGGCGTGATTCCGGGGCTCCTGCTCGCGCTCGGCAATGCATTGAGCGTCATCCTAATCGCATGGCTCATCAAGCTCCCGCGCGGAACGTTCGATGGGCGGAGACTGTGGGTGGAATTCAAGGGCGCGGCGCCTGCGCTCGGCATGCCGGTCGTGATACTGGGCGGGCTCTACGGCGGGCTTTTCACGCCAACCGAGGCCGCAGCGGCGGCGTGCGGTTATGCGCTGGTCTACGGCCTCCTCTCGCGCGGGCGGGCGTTTCTGCAAGAGCTGCTCCCGACCGCCTGCCGCTCGCTCAACCTCACGGCCGTCATACTGTTTCTCGTCGGCAGCGTAGGCGTGTTCCAGTTCCTGCTTGCCAACATGTACTGGCCGCAGAAGATCGCGGAGGCGGTGGTCAACATGGGATTGACCCCGCTCGGCTTCATTTTCGCCTACATGGCGATCCTGATCGTGCTCGGCATGTTCGTCGATGGCATTGCCATGGTGCTCCTTACCGTGCCCGTGGTGTTTCCGATAGCGATGGCGCTGAAGATCGATCCGGTGCACCTCGCGATCATGATCACGCTCAACGTCGAGATGGGTGTCGTGACGCCGCCCGTCGGCTTGAATCTCTTCGCGGTGAGCGGAACCTCGCGCATTCCGATCGTGCAGGTCGTCAAAGGGACGATACCGTTCTTTGTCGGAGATCTTTCGGTCCTGCTGCTCGTTATCTTCTTCCCAGGGCTCGCCACGTGGCTGCCCAACCTGCTCGTGACCGATGTGTTCAAATGAGGTAAATTCCGCGCTGCACCCGGTGCCCGCGCACCATACGACTTCAATTCGCGCTGCATAGGGTTGCAACCGCCCGTCACACCGGCGGGTCCAAAGGGTTACGCGGCGCTTCCGCGGTAAACATTGAAGAAGGAGGAGACTTCCATGCATGCGAGATCCCGGTTCGCTCTATTGACTTCCGTGACGGCGGTTGCCTTCGCGGTCTCGGCACTTGCGCCCGCACAGGCGCAGGAACGCAAATCCATACGCTGGGCCACGTCGAGCGTGGACTCGTACGGCTACAAGGTCGCCGCCTCGATGGTGAAAGTGGTGGAGGAGGCGCTCGGCGCGAACTACACCGTCACAGTCAACCCGTACCCCTCGACGACCGGCGCGATGAAAGCCGCGATGGACGGCAATGCCGAAATCGGCTACACGGCGGACGTCGGCATGAGCCAGCTCTACGGGAGCGAGGGCGGCTTCAAGGGCTACAAGCCCGGCAAGGGCATGCTCGTCCACACCTGGTACGCCTATCCGATGGAGTCGTTCATGGCGACGTCGGCCAAGGACGCCGGCAAGTACAAGTGCTGGAAGGACTTCAGCGGCAAGCCGGTATTCTTCACTACCGCCGGCTTCATGAACTGGCTCAACTTCCAGCGCATTTACAAGGCGCTCGGCTATCAGTTCCGGCACGTGCAGATCGATCCCAAGACCCAGAGCGACGCACTGCAGGCCGGCACGATCACCGGGTCGGTCGCCTACACGACGGCGGGCCGCTCGCTTGCACCGTACTGGAAGGAGACCGAAGTGCGCATGGACGTGAAGGTGATCAATCCGTGCCCGGACGAAGTCTCCAAGCTCAAGGCGGCGGGGCTCGCGGTCGTCGACGTCGATCCCAAGGCCGCGTTCAGCAAGGACGTCGGCGTCAAGGAAATCCACGGCGTGCCGATTCTCTTCGCCTACAATGTGCGCCCCGACATGCCGGCCGATGACGTCTACAAGATGATCAACGCCTTCTACAAGAACAAGGACAAGCTCGCACAGGCCGACGCCGGGTTCACGCCGATGGCCAAGGACTTCGTCGGGATGCAAGTGCAGGGCATCAACGCCAACCCTGAGATCCCCGTGCACCCGGGCCTCGTGCGGTTTCTGAAGGAGCACAAGGCCTGGAACGACAAGTGGAAGGTCGCGAAGTAGCGGCCTGAACGCTGCGGCGGAGGATTCGCATCCCAAGCGGGCCCCGCCGCCACTTGACCGCCAAGGGGGAGAAGCATGCTGCTCGACCGGCTCAAGCGCCACGCCAGCCTCGCAAACCTGATCTTCGCGCTCTCGCTCGTGCTGTTCGTGTGGGTGGTGTGGTACTGCTATACCGGCTACGGCGGCCCGCAGGAACTGGTGTCGCGCCTGTTGCCCATTGCGCTCAGCCTGCAGATCCTCTTCATGTACCGGAAAGAGTATCTCTACAAGTGGCTGCCGCCGGTCGCCAACCATGCGCTGGTGGCGCTGTATCTCGGGATCTGCGTTTACGCGTTCGTCTATTTCTGGCTGTACTACGAGGATATCGCCATCTGGCGTCAGGGCTCCTACACGACACAGGATTTCGTCGTGGGCCTCCTCATGTTCCTCCTCGTGATGGAGCTCTCCCGGCTCGCGCACCCGGTCTTGTTCTGGGTGAACGTCGTGCTCGTCTTCTACACGCTCTTCGGATATCTGAGCCCGATCGATTTCTTCTGGCATCCCGGCACGAGTTTCTATCGCGTGGTGACTTCGAGCACCGTCGAGATGTCGAACGGCATCTACGGCATCTACGGCCAGATCGCCTTGACGCTCATCGCCGCCTTCCTGCTCCTTGCCGCGACCGCGCACGGCTTCGGCGCGCAGAGCGCGATGATCAACGTCATGCAGCGGCTCGCGAGCGGCAACCGTCAGATGGTGCCGCAGGCGGCGGTGATGGGCTCGATGTCGATCGGCATGGTGAGCGGAAGCGGCTCCGCGAATGCGGTCGTGGTCGGCACCATCACCATCCCGCTCATGAAGCGGTACGGTGTGCCGGGCACGTTCGCCGCCGCGGTGGAAAGCGCCGCGTCCATGGGGGGGCTCATCATGCCGCCGATGATGGGCGTAGGCGCGTTTCTCATGTCGGAGTTTCTCGGCGTGCCGTACTGGGACGTCGTGATCCGCGGGTTCGCGCTGGCATTCGTCTATTACATCTCGCTTGCGTTCGCCGTGTATCTGCTCTGCGTGCGCCTTCTGCCGGGGGATGCGGTCGTGGTGCCGCCGGTCTCGGCGTACGACAAGATCAAGACCACGATTTTCTTCGCGGCGGTCGTGTTCCTGATGGCCATGATGGGCGCGGTCGGCATGGGCGAGCTTCTCGCCGCGCTGTATACCGCGGCATTCATGTTCGTGCTGCTTCTCTTGAACTTCCTGTACTTCAAGCACGTGCTGAAGGACGCGACGGTCGCAAAGGAGACGTTCCTCGGCAACGTGCGGCTGAGCATCGAGACCCACGCCGACATGACTTCATATCTCACGCTGCTCCTCGCGACGCTCGGGATCATGATCGGCCTCTTCACCGTGACGGGCTTCATCAACAGGATGGGCGGGATGCTCCTCGGCCTCGGGGCGTGGAACGTCATGGCGATGATCTTCATCGCATACATTTTCGGCTGGCTCGTCGGGACCGGCTTGCCGCCGACGGCGACCTACATCGTCGGCGCCGTAGTGATCGTCGGACCGCTGCGCGAACTGGGCGTGAATCCCTGGGTGGCGCACTTCTTCGTGTTCCTGCTCTCGGTGTGGGGCGAGCTTTCGCCACCGACTTCACTCACTGCCGCAATCTCGGCGCGCATTGCCGAAGCGTCGTTCATGCGCACGATGTGGGAGGCGCTGAAGATCTGTCTTCCCATCACGCTCCTCACGTTCGCCATCTTCACGCGGGACGATATGGTGGTGAACCCGGGCTGGGCGCAGGTCGGCGCAACGCTCCTCGTGCTGATCGGAACGTGCGCGACGGCTTTCGCGATGTTCGGCCGCTACACGGAGGCGTCGGCAGGCGACGCGCTGTTGCGTATCGCGCTCGCGATCCTGGGTTTCGTCGCGATGTTCCACCCGAGCGAAACCATCGCGACGGCGGCGGGCGGCGCCGCGCTGCTCGCGATCCTGCTCGGTGTGTGGTGCCATCGCAGGATCGCCCCGATCAAGGGTGCGGTCGCGTCGCAGGTCGCTGCGTAGTGCCGGCACGCGGCACCGCACCGGTTGCCTCAGCGCGCAGCTTTGATGCGCCGCAGCTTTGGCGCGAATCCTCTTTGGTTCAAAGCCTTATCATGCTATCCTTGCCGGTTAATTCCCAATCTGACCACAGGTTGATTTCATGGCGGCTGTCGAACGCACGTTGTCGATCATCAAACCGGATGCCGTGGCGAAGAATGTCATCGGCCAGATCTATGCCCGTTTCGAACAGGCGGGCTTGAGGATCGTCGCAGCGCGCATGATGCATCTTTCGCGCGAGCAGGCGGAGGGCTTCTATGCGGTGCACAGGGAGCGGCCTTTCTTCAGGGACCTCGTCGATTTCATGATCTCCGGTCCGGTAATGATCCAGGTTCTGGAAGGCGAGAGCGCCATCCAGAAGAATCGCGACCTGATGGGCGCCACGGACCCGCGCAAGGCAGCGCCGGGGACGATCCGCTCGGATTTTGCGCAGAGCATCGATGCCAACGCGGTTCACGGCTCCGACTCCCCGCAGACGGCTCTCGTGGAGATCGGCTATTTCTTCCCGGCCCTCGATATCCACTCACGCTAACGTACAGGCGCGGATGACGGTCAACCTGCTCGGGCTCGACGCCCGGCAACTCCAGCAATACTGCGCGGGGCTCGGTGAGAAACCGTACCGCGCGAAGCAGCTCATGCGCTGGATGCATCGCGGCGGCGTGGCCGACTTCAACGCGATGACGGACATCGCGAAGTCGCTGCGCGAGCGCCTGCTTGAGACGGCAACGATCAGTGCCCCCGCGGTCCTGCGCGATACGACCGCGCGCGACGGCACGCGCAAGTGGCTGCTCGACGTAGGCACGGGCAATGCGATCGAGACGGTATTCATTCCGGAAACCGGGCGCGGCACGCTGTGCATTTCATCGCAGGCGGGCTGCGCGCTGGAGTGCTCGTTCTGCTCCACCGGGCGGCAGGGGTTCAACCGCAATCTCACGCTTGCCGAGATCATCGGGCAGCTCTGGCTCGCGAACCGGGCGCTGGGGCGGGGCGTTGGCGTGGAGCGGCCGATTACCAACGTCGTGATGATGGGCATGGGCGAGCCGCTTGCCAATTTCGACAACGTCGTACGCGCGATGCAGCTCATGCTGCACGATGACGCCTACGGGCTCTCGCGGCGCCGCGTGACGCTCAGCACATCCGGGCTCGTGCCGGCGATCGATCGCCTGCGCGACGCGTGCCCGGTTGCGCTCGCGGTGTCGCTGCACGCGCCGGAGGATGCTCTGCGCGATCAACTCGTGCCGATCAATCGCAAGTACCCGCTGCGCATGCTGCTGGACGCGTGTCTGCGCTACCTCGAGAAGGCGCCGCGCGACTTCATCACCTTCGAGTACGTGATGCTTGCCGGCGTGAACGACAGCATGCCGCAGGCGCGTCAGCTCGCTGCGTTGCTCACGGCAGTGCCGTGCAAGATCAACCTGATACCGTTCAATCCGTTTCCGAATTCGGGTTATGCGCGTTCCGGCCCGGATGCCATCGCCCGCTTCCGCGACGTGTTGTCGAGAGCGGGGTTTACCGCGACGGTCCGCAAGACGCGCGGCGACGACATCGACGCTGCCTGCGGCCAGCTCGCCGGCGAGGTGCAGGACCGGACGCGGCGCAAAGCGCGGAGGGAGGCCGCCACGATATGAAGCTCAGCCGTGCCGCAATCCTCGTCTTCGCGCTCGTTGTGTCGGGATGCGCGGTTCAGCCGACGCAACCCGAGGTCCGCCCCGACCGCGATACCAGCGGTGCGGAGCCTGACGACCGCATGCGCGCGCGCATCCATACCGAGCTCGCCGCCGGTTATTTCGAGTTGGGCAATATGAGCGTCGCGCTCGAGGAGGCGAACATCGCGCTCCGCGCGGATCCGAACTACAGCCCGACGCATAACGTCGCGGCACTGATCTATTCAAGCTTGAAGGAAGACCGGCTGGCGGAGCAGAGCTTTCAGCAGGCGCTGCGCATCAATCCGTCCGACTCCGACGCCTACAACAACTACGGCTGGTTTCTGTGCCAGCGCAAGCGCGAAGGTGAAGCGCTCAAGCAGTTCGAGGCGGCGTTGCGCAACCCGCTGTATCAGTATCCCGACCGCACCTACGTGAATGCCGGCCTGTGCGCACGCCAGCAGGGCGATCATGCGGCGGCGGAACAGTACTTTCAGAGCGCGCTGAAGCTCCGCCCCACGCAGCCCCAGGCGCTGTATCAGATCGCGGATCTCGCTTACGAGCGGGGAGATTTTGCGCTGGCGAAGCAGTACCTCGACCGGCTGACGAAAGTCGCGCAGCCGAATGCGCAGGTGCTGTGGCTCGGGCTGCGGATCGAGCGCCGCCTGGGTGACCGCACCTCGGAGGAAAGCTACGCGCACCGGCTGCGCAGCAATTTTCCGGAATCCAGGGAAACACGTGCCCTGCACGCCGGCCAGTACGAATGACGGACATGACGGAAAACCCTGAGCTGCGTGTGCACGAACGGGGACCCGGGGCCGTGCTCGCAGCGGCACGCGCGGCGCAGAATCTCACCCTTGCCGATGTGGCCCGGCAGCTGAAGCTGTCCGTGCATCAGGTCGCCGCGCTGGAAGCGGATGAGTTCGAGCGGCTTCCCGGGCCGGTGTTCGTGCGCGGATTCGTGCGCAATTACGCGCGGCTGCTCAAGATGGATCCGGACCGGATACTCGGGATGATGTGCGACGCGTCGGGGGCGGACCTGCCGACCGAGATGCCGACCGTCCGCGGGGTGCCTTTCCCCACGCCCACGGCGCGGCGCGGGCCGCGCCTGCTGTGGCTCGCGCTGCTCGCTGTGGCCGTGCTCGCGGCCTACGAATTTTATTGGCGTGATCAGGGGCTCTTCGTCGCGGAGGTGGAGCAGCAAGCCGCCCCGGTCGCCACACCGGCTGTGAAAGAGGAGCGGCCTGCCACGGTCGTCCCGGTGGTTGCGACCGAACCTGCGGCCCCCGCCGCCGAGCCGGCAGCACCGCTCGCCCCCGCCGAAGTGCCACCGCATCGGGCCGATACCCTTGCGGCGGAAGTCGTCGCGCCCCAGCAGGGCGACGAAAGCGAATTGCGCTTCGTGTTCAAGCGCGAGTCGTGGGTGCAGGTGCGCGATCGGGATGGGAAAGCCATTTTTACCCGCCTCAATCCCGCGGGCAGCGAGCAGCGCCTCGCCGGAAAGCCGCCCTTCACGCTCGTGATCGGCAACGCGCTGGGCGTCCAGCTCTCGTACAAGGATCGCGCGGTCGATCTCGAGCCCCACATCGTCCGCGAGGGCGTCGCGCGGTTTACGCTCGAATGAACTGCTATCCCGCCCATGGCCCCGCGACGCGGCGCGCGACTCGCCAGGCGCGCATCGGCCACGTCGCGATCGGTGGCGGTGCGCCGATCGTGGTGCAGTCGATGACGAACACCGACACCGCGGATCTTCAGGCAACGGTGGAGCAGGTGGCGGCGCTTGCTCGCGCCGGCTCGGAGATCGTGCGGATGACCGTCAATAACGCCGAAGCGGCAGCGCAGGTTCCTCGTATCCGGGAGCGCCTCGATCGCACGGGAATTTCCGTTCCGCTCGTCGGCGATTTTCACTTCAACGGGCACCGGTTGCTCAAACAGCACCCGGCGTGCGCGGAGGCGCTTGCCAAGCTGCGCATAAACCCGGGCAACGTCGGGCGCGGCGCCAAGCGCGACGAGCAGTTCGCCACGATGATCGAGTACGCCTGCCGCTACGGCAAGCCGGTGCGGATCGGCGTGAACTGGGGCAGCCTCGATCCCGAGCTGCTCGCGCGCATGATGGACGAGAACGGGCGGCGACCCGATCCCGAGGACGCCGCGCAGGTTACGCGCCGCGCGCTGGTCGCCTCGGCGCTCGAGAGCGCGTGCGCGGCGGAGGCGCTCGGGCTCGCACACGACGCGATAGTGCTTTCGTGCAAGGTGAGCGGCGTGCAGGATCTGATCGCCGTGTACCGCGATCTCGCGTCGCGCTGCGATTACCCGCTGCACCTCGGGCTCACCGAAGCCGGCATGGGATCCAAAGGCATCGTCGCGTCCACCGCTGCGCTCGCTGTGCTGCTGCAGGAGGGGATAGGCGACACCCTACGCGTTTCGCTCACGCCGGAGCCCGGCGGCGACCGGACGAGGGAGGTCATCGTCGCCCAAGAGATCCTGCAAACGATGGGGTTGAGATCGTTTACGCCGATGGTCATCGCGTGCCCGGGATGCGGGAGGACGACAAGTACTTTTTTCCAGGAGCTCGCCGACCGGATTCAGAGCTATCTCCGCAGCCAGATGCCGCTCTGGCGCGAGCGGTACCCGGGGGTCGAAGCGATGCACGTGGCGGTCATGGGCTGCGTGGTAAACGGCCCGGGCGAGAGCAAGCACGCCCACGTCGGAATCAGCCTGCCGGGTTCGGGCGAAAATCCCGTGGCTCCCGTTTACGTGAACGGCGTGAAGACCGTCACGCTGAAGGGCGGCGACATTGCGGGCGAGTTCCAGAAAATCGTCGAGCAATACGTCATCGATCACTATTCAGGGCCCGCTCGATCCGCCACGAGCGGAGCTGACGAGCGGGCGCAGGTTCCCGGCTGACGCGAAGCCCCCGAAGCACACGGACACATGGCAGAAAAGATAAGCGCCATCCGCGGGATGAACGACATCCTGCCGGACGAGGCGGATCTGTGGGAGCGGTTCGAAAGCACGGTGCGCCGCTGGGCGCGGGCGTACGGGTATCGCGAGATCCGCACGCCTATCCTCGAGCGCACCGAGCTTTTCGTGCGCTCCATAGGCGCGGTGACCGACATCGTCGAAAAGGAGATGTACACCTTCGTCGACGAGTTGAACGGCGAGAGCCTGACGTTGCGCCCCGAGGGAACGGCCTCGTGCGTGCGCGCGGTGATCGAGCACAACCTGCTCTATGGCGGGCCGCAGCGGCTGTGGTACGGGGGACCGATGTTCCGGCACGAGCGTCCGCAGAAGGGCCGCTACCGGCAGTTTCATCAGGTGGGCGTGGAAGCGCTCGGGTTTCCCGGGCCGGACATCGACGCCGAGCACATCATCATGTGCGCGCGGCTGTGGCGGGAATTGGGGCTTGGCGGGATCACGCTGGAAATCAATACGCTGGGCAGCGCGCAGACGCGAGCGCGCTACCGGGCTCGGCTCGTGGAATTTCTGGAACGAAACGCCGAGGCGCTCGACGCGGACTCGAAGCGCCGATTGCATTCGAATCCGTTGCGGGTGCTCGATTCGAAAAACCCCGCGATGCAGCCGCTCATCGAGCGCGCGCCGAAGCTCCTCGACGATCTCGACGCCGAATCGGCGGCAAGCTTCGAGGATCTGCAGAAGCGACTGCGCGCCGCTGGCATTGCGTTCGCCGTGAACCCTAGGCTCGTTCGCGGACTCGACTACTACAACGGCGCGGTGTACGAATGGGTAACGGACCGACTGGGCGCGCAGGGTACCGTCTGTGCGGGTGGGCGGTACGACGGGTTGATCGAGCAAATCGGCGGGAAGCCCGCGCCCGCATGCGGGTTCGCAATGGGTATCGAGCGGCTGCTTTCCTTGATGAAGGAAGCGAACGGCGAGGCGCGCACCACGCCGGACGTCTACCTCGTGCATCAGGGAGAGACAGCGGATTGTATGGCGCAGGCGGTTTCCGAGCGCCTGCGCGATCAGGGGGTGAGCGTCGTCCTGCACTGCGGCGGCGGCAGCTTCAAATCCCAGATGAAGAGAGCCGATGCCAGCGGCGCGCCCGTTGCGGTAATCATCGGCGATGATGAAGCACAGGCGAACGAAGTGAGCGTGAAGCCGCTGCGCGTAGAGGCCGAGCAGATGCGTGTTCCGTTGGAGCAGGCGATCGAGCTCATCCGGGGCTACGCGACGCGATAGACGAAAGGTTTTCAAGGGAAGGGTATGGCTTACGATTTGCAGGAACAGGAGCACCTTGAGGCCATCAAGGGCTGGTGGGAGCGCTACGGCGGGCTGGTCATGGTGGTCGTTATCGCGTGTCTGCTCACGATCGCGGCATTCCAGGGATGGCGCTACTACAGGCACCAGCAGTCGCTCTCCGCCGTGACGTTGTACGAGCAGATGGCGCAGGCCGAGCGCGTCAACGAGCACAAGAAAGTGCGCGACATCGCTGCGCAGATCACGGACAAGTATGCGCGGACACCGTACGCCGCGATGGCGGCGTTGAGCGCCGCGCGGGCCGGGTTCGAGACCGGCGATCTCGCGACCGCGAAAGCGCAATTGCAGTGGGTGATCGACAACGCGCGCGAGGAGGAAATGCGCGAGGTGGCGCGCCTGCGCCTCGCCGGCGTGCTGCTCGACGAGAAAAAGTACGACGAGGCGCTCGCGCTCGTGAACGGCGCGCACAGCGCGCCGTTCGGCGCGCTCTACGCCGACATGCGGGGCGACATCCTGCTCGCCCAGGGCAAGCGCGGCGAGGCGCGCAGCGCCTACCAGCAGGCGCTCGAAAAGAGCGACGTCAAGAGCCCGTACCGGCCCATGATCCAGGCGAAAATCGACGCGCTCGGCGAGGCGAAGTGAAGAGGCGACTCGCCCTTCGCGGCGCTCTCCTGTTGCTCGCGGCCACCGTCGGGGGTTGCGAAACCCTCGGCAACACCTACGACTGGGTTTTCGGCAGCACGCCCGAAACGCGCAAGCCCGCGCAGCTCGTGACCTTCAATCCCGTCTTCAGCCCTAAAGTCTTATGGCAGAGGAGCGTCGGGAGCGCGGAGAAGCAGATGTTTTTTCCTGCTGTTGCGGGCGGAACGGTCTATGCGACCGGCGCTGCCGGGCAGATTACGGGATTCGATGCAGCGAGCGGCCGGCAGACGCGGCGTATAGAAACAGGACAACCGCTCTCGGGTGCCGTCGGCGCGGGCGAAGGTCTTGTCCTTGCCGGCACCCAAAAGGGCGAAGTGCTGGCGTACGACAGCGACGGCAAGCTGAAATGGAAGGCGCAGCTCACCGGGGAGGTGCTCGCACCGCCGAAGGCCGAAGACGGCGTGGTGGTGGCGCGTGCCGGAGACGGGCGCGTCTTCGGGCTGGACGCCGCGGCCGGCAAGCGGCGGTGGGTCTATCAGCGTTCGCTTCCCGCGCTGTCGGTGCGCAGCCACGCGGGGGTCGTGGTCTATCGCGGCGGCGTGTTCGCCGGATTCCCGGGCGGGCGCATGGTAGCCGTAGCGCTCGGCAACGGGAACGTCGGCTGGGAAGCGATCGTCGCGGTGCCGCGCGGCACCACCGAGCTCGAGCGCGTCGCCGACATCACGAGCCTCCCCCTCGTGGACGACCGGCACGCCTGCGCGGTGGCATTCCAGGGACGCGTGGCGTGCTTCGATCCGCGCTCCGGCACCTCGATCTGGGCGCGCGACCTCTCCAGTATCGCGGGCATGGCGACCGACGGGCGCAACCTTTACATCACCGACGACCAGAATGCGATCGTGGCGCTCGACAAGGCAAACGGTGCGAGCCTGTGGAAGCAGGACAAGCTGTTTGGACGCGGCGTCACGGGCCCCCTCGCGCTGGGCCGATACGTCATCGTGGGCGATTTCCAGGGCTACGTGCACTTCCTTTCGCGGGAAGACGGCTCGTTCGCTGCACGCATTGCAACCGACGGCGGCCCGGTGATCGCCCCGCCGGTCGCACTCGACATGACGAGCTTCGTCGTGCAGACGCGTAGCGGCGGCGTGTTTGCGATTTCAGCACAGTAGCCGGCAAACAAAGCTCAAACGCCAAGGACGCAAAGGACGCAAGGGACTCCAAAGGAACGCCCGAGCACGGAACACGGCATAATCGAAGTGGCGCTGCCTTTGTCTGTTCCGGACAGAACGGCGGCTGCGCTTTGACTCTGTCTCGGCTTCGCGTGCTTTGCGCCCTTCGTCCTTTGAGCCCGGCTTCTCACACATGAAACCGACCATCGTCATCGTCGGCCGCCCCAACGTCGGGAAGTCCACGCTGTTCAACCGCCTCACGCGGAGCCGCGATGCGCTCGTCGCCGATGTGCCGGGTCTTACGCGCGACCGGCACTACGGCGAAGGGCGCGTGGGCGCAAAGCCCTACCTGGTGGTCGATACCGGCGGATTCGAACCGGTGGCGGGCGACGGGATTTTCCGTGAGATGGCGCGCCAGACGCGCCAGGCGATCGACGAGGCGGACGAGATTCTCTTCGTGGTCGATGCGCGTGCGGGATTGACGGTGCAGGATCGCGACATAGCGAACGAGCTGCGGCGCGGCGGCCGCCCGGTGCACGTGGTGGTGAACAAGTCGGAGGGCCTGGCGCCGGCCGTGGCCGCCGCGGAGTTTCACGCGCTCGGGCTCGGCGATCCGCTGCCCGTGTCAGCCGCGCACGGAGATTACGTGTCAGATCTCATGGACATCGTGCTCCGGCCTTTCCCCGAGGCCGAGGAAGGCGCCGAGGAGAGGGACAGTCATCCCAAGGTCGCCATTGTCGGACGCCCGAACGTCGGCAAGTCCACGCTTGCCAACGCGCTTCTCGGCGAAGAGCGGGTTCTCGTCTTCGACCCGCGCGGCACCACGCGCGACGCGATCTACATCGACTTCGAGCGCGGAGAGCGGCGCTACACGCTGATCGACACCGCGGGGCTGCGCAGGCGCGGCCGCGTGGAAGAGGCGCCGGAAAAGTTTTCAGTGATCAAGACGATGCAGGCGATCGCCGATGCCAATGTCGTAATCCTCGTCCTCGATGCCCGTCAGGAGATTTCCGATCAGGACGCGCACATCGCGGGCTTCATTCTGGAGGCGGGCCGGGCGCTGGTGGTGGCGGTCAACAAGTGGGAGCGCCTCGCGGAGGACGAGCGCGACCTCGTGAAGCGGGGTCTTTCCCGCAAGCTTTCCTTTCTCGACTTTGCGCGGCTCCATTTCGTCTCGGCTCTCGCCGGCACCGGTATCCGGGGTCTGATGAATTCGGTCGACGCGGCCTATCAGGCCGCGATGGCGAGGCTTCCGACACCGCGGCTCACCCGCGCGCTGCAGGCCGCGGTGTCCCGGCAGCAGCCGCCGCGTGCCGGGCGTGTGCGCCCGAAGATGCGCTATGCGCACCAGGGCGGGGCGAATCCCCCGCGCATCGTGATTCACGGAACGGCGCTCGAGCACGTGCCGGACAGTTATCGCCGCTATCTGGAACGATTTTTCCGCGACGCTTTCAAATTGCAAGGTACGCCGCTCAAGGTCGAGTTCAGGAGCGGGCGCAATCCGTACCTGAAGGCGTGAGCGGTGGTGTTGGCTAACCCTATGGCCTAACGGTGAAATTTCAAGTAAAGTGGCTGTTCCAGTTCCAATAACGACAATGGCGAGGGCATCATGAGCAACAAGGGGCAGTTATTACAAGACCCGTTCCTGAACACTTTGCGTAAGGAGCACATCCCGGTCTCGATCTACCTCGTCAACGGCATCAAGTTGCAGGGGCAGATCGATTCGTTCGACCAGTATGTCGTCCTTCTCAAAAACACGGTGACGCAGATGGTGTACAAGCACGCCATCTCGACCGTGGTTCCTGCGCGGCCCGTCAACTTCCAGATCGATCAGGGTGCCGACTAAGGTAATGTCGGTTCATCGCAGTAATTGATGTTCGACCGTCCCGGCCACGGCACCGAGGCGGTGCTGGTCAGCCTCGACTTCGGCGAACCCGATCACGCCGAAAGCCTGGAAGAAATGCAGCAGCTCGTCGCGAGCGCGGGCGTTGCTGCGCGCGCCGTGGTGAAAGGCAAGCGCCAGAAGCCCGACTCGGCGCTTTTCGCGGGTCGCGGCAAGGTCGAGGAGATTTCGGACTCGGTTTCGGCTCACCGTGCGCCGCTGGTGATCTTCAACCACGACCTCTCCCCGGTGCAGGAGCGCAATCTTGAGCAGAAGCTGCGGTGCCGCGTCGTGGACCGCACGAGCCTCATTCTCGACATCTTCGCGCAGCGCGCGCGCAGCCACGAGGGCAAGCTCCAGGTGGAGCTCGCGCAGCTCGAGCACCTCGCCACGCGGCTCGTCCGCGGCTGGAGCCACCTCGAACGCCAGAAAGGCGGCATCGGGTTGCGGGGGCCGGGCGAGACCCAGCTCGAGACCGACCGGCGGCTCCTCACGAAGCGCGTCAAGGTGCTCAAGGAGAAACTCGCCAAGGTACGCCGCCAGCGCGAAGTGCAGCGGCGTGCCCGCTCGCGCGCGAACGTGCTCTCGGTGTCGCTCGTGGGCTATACCAATGCCGGCAAGTCGACGCTGTTCAACCGCCTCACGCGCTCCGATGCCTACGCGGCGGACCAGCTGTTCGCGACGCTCGACACGACGACGCGGCGCATGCACCTTGGCAATGGAAGCGCCGTGGTCCTCTCCGACACCGTCGGCTTCATCCGTCACCTGCCGCATACGCTCGTCGCCGCCTTCCGCGCAACGCTTGAAGAGACGGCGTGCGCCGACCTGCTGCTGCACGTCGTGGATGCGAGCAGCGCAACGCGGGATGCGCAGATCGCGGCAGTCAACGAAGTCCTGTCGGAGATCGGCGCCGAGGAGATTCCGCAGGTGCTGATCTATAACAAGATCGATCTCACGCCGCTGCCAGCGCGAAGCGAGCGCGACCAGTATGGTAGAATCGCGCGTGTCTGGATCAGCGCCAGCTCGGGGGATGGCCTGAGCCACGTGCGGCTCGCGCTGGAAGAACATGCCGCCGGCACATCGCATCGCTCCGAAACCATTACAAGCCCGGCGGCGGCTTAGAACGCAAACTCTTTTTTTTCATGCTCGCTCACGCAAGGTCATTTCGCGGCTGGATAAAGGCGCGCGCGCAGCGCTTCGCCGGCGCCCTCATGTCGCTCAACGATCCCCAATGGGGAAAACGCCCCGGCCGCGAAGGACCACCGGATCTCGACGAACTGTGGCGTAACTTCAACCGCAAGCTCGACGGCCTCTTCGGGCGGCGCGGGGGTGGCGACGGTGATAAGCCGCCATCGGCCGGAAGGCGCTTCGGCGGCGCGGGGCTCCTCCTGAGCCTGATCGTCGCCGTCTGGCTGGTAAGCGGCTTCTACATCGTCTATGAGGGTCAGCGCGGTGTCGTGCTGCGTTTCGGAAAGTTCAAGGAAGTCACCATGCCGGGCCCGCGCTGGCATCTGCCGTACCCTATCGAGAGCGCCGAGGTCGTCAACGTTGCCGGCGTGCGAACGGTCGAGGTCGGGTATCGCAACAACGTGAAGAGCAAGGTCCTCAAGGAATCGCTCATGCTCACCGACGACGAGAACATCGTCGATGTGCAGTTCGCGGTGCAGTACGTGCTGAAGAGCCCGACCGATTACCTCTTCAACAGCCGCGTGCCGGACGACGCGGTGCTGCAGGCGGCCGAGACCGCGATCCGTGAGATCGTGGGAAAGAGCAGCATGGACTTCGTGATTTTCGAAGGCCGCGCCGAAGTCGCCGCGCGGGCGCGCAAGCTCATGCAGGAAATACTCGACCGCTACGGCACCGGCATCAGCATCAGCACCGTCACGATGCAGAACGCTCAGCCGCCGGAACAGGTGCAGGCGGCGTTCGATGACGCCGTCAAGGCCGGGCAGGACCGCGAGCGCCAGAAAAACGAGGGGCAGGCCTACGCGAACGACGTCATTCCAAAAGCGCGCGGTGCGGGCGCCCGGATCATCCAGGAGGCCGAAGGCTATCGGCAGCGCGTGATCGAGCAGGCGGAGGGCGATGCCGCGTATTTCCGCCAGTTGCTCGCCGAGTACTCGCGAGCGCCCCAGGTGACGCGCGAGCGGCTCTACCTCGATGCGATGCAGCAGATCCTCGGGAACACGAGCAAGGTGCTGATCGACCAGAAAGGCGGCAACAATCTGATCTACCTGCCGCTCGACCGCATCATGCAGATGAGCGGCGCGGCGCCGTCGAAGGACACGGCGGCCAAGCCGCCCGAAGCGCCGCCGGAACCTTCCACCGCCCGCAGCCGCGAGGCGTTCCGCAGCCGCGAGAGGGAGGCGCGCTGATGAAACCAACCCTTGGGACGACGCTGATCGGCCTCGTCGTCGCGCTCGTCATCGCGGCGCTCAGCATGTATGTCGTGGACCAGCGCCAGCACGCGCTCGTCTTCCGGCTCGGGGAAGTGATCGATATCAAGCGCGAGCCGGGCCTCTACTTCAAGCTGCCGCTCCTCGACAACGTGCGCTACTTCGACGTGCGGATCCTCACGATCGACACGCCGGAAGCGGAGCGCTTTCTCACTTCGGAAAAGAAGAACGTGCTCGTCGATCTCTTCGTGAAATGGCGCATCACCGATGTGCGGCAGTATTACGTCAGCGTGCGGGGCGAAGAGTCGGTGGCGCAGACACGGCTCCAGCAGACGATCAACGACGGCCTGCGCGCCGAGTTCGGCAACCGCACGGTGCATGAGGTGGTGTCCGGCGAGCGCGACCAGATCATGGAGCTGATGCGCAGGAAGGCCAACGAGGACGCAAAGGCGATCGGCGTGGAAGTGATCGACGTCCGCTTGAAGCGGGTTGACTTGCCGCAGGAAGTGAGCGAGGCGGTCTACCGGCGCATGGAAGCGGAAAGAAAGCGCGTCGCGAACGAGTTGCGTTCCACCGGGGCGGCGGAATCCGAGAAAATCCGGGCGGACGCCGACCGGCAGCGCGAGGTGATTCTCGCCGAGGCCTACCGCGACTCGCAGCGCCTCCGGGGCGAGGGCGACGCGCGGGCGACCGCGATTTATGCGAAAGCGTACGAGCCGAACGTCGAATTCTATTCGTTCTACCGCAGCCTCGAAGCCTACAAGCAGAGCTTCAGGAACCGAAGCGACGTGCTCGTGCTCGAGCCGAACTCCGAATTCTTCAAATACCTGAGATCGAGCGGTAGACCCGGCAAGTAGCGATCGAGTGCGGGATCATCCGCGGCACCGGGGCCGAACCACTCATGACGACGATCCTTCTGACCGCACTCGCGCTCATGTTGGTGATAGAGGGCGTACTGCCGTTCCTCATGCCCGCGCTCTGGCGGCAGACCTTCCGCAGGCTGACCGAGATGTCTGACGGCCAGATCCGGTTCATCGGGCTCACCTCGATGCTCGCGGGACTGCTCCTGCTCTACATCGTGCGCCACTGAAGACCATGCGAACCTGGCTGCTCCCCGAGTACATCGAGGACATCCTGCCGGCGGAGGCGCTGCGGATCGAGCGGCTGCGCCGGCGCGTCCTCGATCTCTTCCAGGTGCACGGTTACGAGCTCGTCATGCCGCCGCTGCTCGAGTACCTCGAGTCGCTCCTGACCGGCACAGGCCACGACCTCGATCTCCAGACTTTCAAGCTCGTCGATCAGCTTTCGGGCCGAATGCTGGGTGTCCGCGCCGACATCACACCGCAGGTCGCGCGCATCGACGCGCACCTGCTCAATCGCGCGGGCGTCACGCGCCTCTGTTATTACGGCAGCGTGCTGCGCACGCTGCCGAACGGCATGAACCGCACGCGCGAACCGCTCCAGATCGGCGCGGAGCTGTACGGCCACGCCGGTGTGGAAAGCGACATCGAGATCCAGCGTCTCATGATGAAGGCGCTCGCGGCGAGCGCCGTCGTCGAGGCGTATCTCGACCTCGGCCATGTCGGCGTCTTTCGCAGCCTGATCCGGCGTGGAGAGGTGGGGCGCGAGCTGGAAGCCGAGCTCTTCCGCGCGATGCAGCTCAAGGACGTGCCCGAGATACGCGCCTTGAGCCGCAAGCTCGATGCCGAAACCCGGGAAGCACTCGCTCTCTTGCCGGAGCTTTACGGGGGAGCGGAAGCGCTCGCGCTCGCGCGGCGCCGGCTCCCCGCGTATCCCGAGATCCGTGCGGCGCTCAAAGCGCTCGGCGCACTGTCCGACGGCCTCCGCGACAGCGCGCGCATCCGATGCTTCGATCTTGCCGAGGTGCGCGGTTATCACTATCACAGCGGAGCGGTGTTCGCCGCCTACGCCGAGGGTTGGCCCAACGCGCTCGCGCTCGGCGGGCGTTACGACGAAGTGGGGAAGGCGTTCGGGCGCGCCCGTCCCGCAACCGGCTTCAGCATGGATCTGCGGGAACTCGCTTCGGCAACGCCCGACGGCGACGCCGGATCGCGCATACTCGCGCCCTACCTGCCCCGGAACGCTGCGCTGCAGCGGCGTATCGAATCCTTGAGGAACCGCGGCGAGATCGTGGTCGAGGACCTTCCCGGGCATGCCGGGACCGGATCAGAATCGGGTTGCGACCGCCGGCTGGTGCGTCGCGACGGCCGCTGGGTTGTCGAGAAGCTGAAATCATGAAACGCCAAGAACGCCAAGCCACGGACAAGAAGATTCGGGGCTCACAAAGCTTTGCCCGGAAAGGTGGCGTATTGCGTGATTTATCCGGTTCAATATCTCTTGGCGGCCTTGGCGGTCTCTCTGCTTTTTAGGATTCTATGGCGAAGAACGTTGTAGTGATCGGCACCCAGTGGGGTGATGAGGGCAAGGGCAAGATCGTTGACTGGCTCACCGATCACGCTCAGGGCGTGGTGCGCTTTCAGGGGGGACACAACGCGGGACATACCCTAGTCATCGGCGGCCGCAAAACGGTGCTGCATCTCATTCCTTCGGGCATCCTGCGCGATGGCGTCGCCTGCTACATCGGCAACGGCGTGGTGTTGTCGCCGCCGGCGCTGATCGAAGAGATCGACATGCTCGAGAAGGCGGGCGTCGACGTGACATCGCGGCTCAAGATCAGCGAAGCCTGCGCGCTCATCCTGCCTCATCACGTGGCCGTGGACCAGGCGCGAGAAGCCGCGAAGGGCGACATGGCGATCGGCACCACCGGACGCGGCATCGGTCCGGCGTACGAGGACAAGATCGCGCGCCGCGCGATCCGTGTGCAGGATCTGTTTCACCGCAAGCGCTTTGCCGCGAAGTTGGGCGAGCTTCTCGATTACCACAACTTTCTCCTCAAGAACTATTACAAGTGGAAGACCGTGGATTTCGCCCGGACGCTGGACGAGGCGCTCGCTCTCGCGGACCGCATGGCTCCGATGGTGGCGGACGTGCCGCGGCTGCTCTACGAAGCGCAGCAGTCAGGCAGAAACCTGCTCTTCGAAGGCGCGCAGGGCACGCTGCTCGATGTGGATCACGGCACTTACCCGTTCGTCACCTCGAGCAATTGCGTGGCAGGCGCGGCGGCCTCCGGTGCGGGGGTCGGACCGGGCGGCCTGCACTACGTGCTCGGCATCACGAAGGCTTACACGACTCGCGTCGGCTCCGGGCCATTCCCCACCGAGCTCGACGACGATATCGGCAAGCAGCTTGCGGCGCGCGGCAACGAGTTCGGCTCGACCACCGGCCGCCCGCGCCGCTGCGGCTGGTTCGATGCGGCGGCGCTCAAGCGCTCCATCCAGATCAACGGCGTTTCGGGACTTTGCGTGACGAAGCTCGACGTGCTCGATGGCATGGAAAAGGTGCGGCTGGGCGTGGGTTACCGGCTGAACGGCGTGCCGCGCGATATTTTGCCGTTCGGCGCAGAGATGCTGGCCGAGTGCGAGCCGGTTTACGAGGAAGTGGAAGGCTGGAGCGAGAGCACGGTCGGGCTCACGCGTTATGGCGAGCTTCCGCGCGCGGGCCGCGCTTACCTCGAGAGGATCGAAGCGATTTGCGGCGTGCCGATCGCGTTGATTTCCACCGGCGCGGACCGGGCCCAGACGATCGTGCGCCAGCATCCGTTCGACGGCCAAGCGGCGCAGTAGATGGATGTATCATGCACGGTAGCGCGGCGGGCGATCCTGCCACGCGCGCCGTCGTGCCGGTTTGAGAACTGGTGCCGAGGAAGGGACTCGAACCCCCACGATGTTGCCACCGCCAGGACCTGAACCTGGTGCGTCTACCAATTCCGCCACCTCGGCCGAACGGAAATTTTAACCGATGGCCTTAGCATCGATCAAATGAACAGACGGAAAACAAGCGCGTTACGCTCCGCCAAGCGCTCGCGGCGCCAGCTCGGCATGCGTTCGAGCGCACGCATCCCGCAAAAGACAGGGCTTGCCTCGCGCCGCAGCGTGCGTGCCGCCGATCCGTATCTCGAGCGCGAGCGCGGGCGCTACGCCGAGCCTCTGCCAAGCCGCGAGTACATCCTGCAGATCCTCACCGAGCGCGGCGTGCCGGTCAGCGAGGAGGAACTCGCGCAGCTCCTCGGTATCACGGAAAGCGAGCGCCCGGCGTTCAGCCGGCGGCTGCGGGCGATGGAACGCGAGGGGGAAATCATCCGCAACCGGCGCGATGCCATTTGTGTTACGGACAAGCTCGACCTCGTGCGCGGGCGCGTCCAGGGGCATCCGGACGGATACGGTTTCCTCGTCCGCGATGACGCGGGCCCCGATCTCTTCCTCGATCACAAGGAGATGCTGAAAGCGCTGCATGGCGATCGCGTCGTCGCGCGCCAGTCGGGCGTGGACCGGCGAGGGCGCCCCGAAGGCAGGATCGTTGAAGTGCTCGAGCACGCTCATGAGCGGCTCGTCGGCCGGCTGCATGTCGAGAGCGGCGTGCTGTTCTTCGTCCCGGAGGACAAGCGCATCAGCCAGGATTTCGTGATCCCGCCCAACGAGACGGGCGGGGCGAAACCCGGACAGGTCGTGATGGCGGAAGTGGTTGCACAGCCGGGCAGGCACGGCCAGCCGGTGGCGCGCGTGATCGAGGTGCTCGGCGACTACGCCGATCCCGGGATGGAGATCGAGATCGCGTTGCGCAAGCACGAGCTGCCATACGCGTTTCCGCCCGAGGTTGAGCGGCTCAGCGCAAGGCTGCCGGATGAGGTCACCGACAAGGATCGCCGCGGCCGCGTCGACCTGCGCGATCTGCCGCTCGTCACGATCGACAGCGAGACGGCGAAGGATTTCGACGATGCGGTGTATTCCGAGCCGACGGCCGGGGGCGGATTCCGGCTCGTGGTCGCCATAGCCGACGTGAGCCACTACGTTCGTCATGGCGACGCGCTCGACCGCGAGGCGCTGAAGCGTGGCAACTCCGTGTATTTTCCGCGGCGCGTGATTCCGATGTTGCCCGAGAAGCTCTCGAACGAATTGTGCTCGCTCAATCCTGAAGTCGATCGCTTGTGCGTGGCGTGCGACATGGAGATCGATGCACGCGGCGACATCGTGTCGTATCGCTTCTACCCCGCGGTGATGCGCTCCCATGCCCGGCTCACCTACACACTGGTCGCCCAGGTGCTGGAAGATCCGCGCGGGGCGGCGGCGCGCGCCAACCGCCATCTCGTGCCGCACCTTCAGAACCTGCACCGGCTCTACCAGCAGCTCGCCCGCGCGCGCGAGCGTCGCGGCGCGATCGATTTCGAGACCATCGAGACCGCCATGATTTTCGACGACCGCGGCAAGATCGAGCGCATCGTCCCGGTGCAGCGCAACGATGCGCACCGGTTGATCGAGGAGTTCATGCTCGCGGCAAACGTGTGCGCCTCCGATTTTCTGCGCCAGAACGACCACCCCATGCTCTACAGGATCCACGAGGGACCGACATCCGAGAAGCTCACCGCACTGCGCGACTTCCTTAAGGGGTTCGGGCTCAATCTGACCGGCGGGGATGAGCCGCATGCGCGCGATTATGCGAAGCTGCTGGCGCGGGTGAAGGATCGGCCGGACGCGCAGCTGTTGCAGACCGTCATGCTGCGCTCGCTGCAACAGGCGGTGTACAGTCCGGACAACGTCGGGCATTTCGGCCTCGCGTACGAGTCCTACACGCACTTCACTTCTCCCATCCGCCGCTATCCCGACCTCCTCGTGCATCGCGCGATCAAGGCGGTGCTCGCGCGCAAGCGCTACGAGCCGGGCAACTGGCACGAGCTCGGCGCGCACTGCTCGATGACCGAGCGCCGCGCTGACGAGGCGACGCGCGATGTGGCCGCGTGGCTCAAGTGCTACTACATGCAGGACAAGATCGGGGAATCGTTCGAGGGCAGCATCAGCGCGGTGACCGCTTTCGGCGTTTTCGTCGCGCTGGACGATGCGTACGTCGAGGGGCTGGTGCACGTCTCCGATCTCGGGCGCGATTACTTTCATTACGATGCGGCCCAGCATCAATTGATGGGCGAGCGCACGAAGGAGCGCTACCGACTCGGGGACCGGCTTCGCGTCAAAGTCGCGCGCGTCGATCTCGACACCAAGAAGATCGATTTTGTGCTCGACTGAGCGTCCATGTCCGACACGCGGCTGATCTGCGGCTTTCATGCGGTGGTGAGCCGACTGCGGCAGAATGCGCCCGCGGTGAAGGAGATCTTCGTCGACAGCGCACGTCGCGACCGCCGGGCGCAGGATTTGCTGCAGCTCGCGGAAGAGCGGGGCGCCCGCGTCATGCTCGTGGACGGGAAAAGGCTCGATGGGATGACGGGCAGCGCGCGCCATCAGGGCGTTGTGGCGCGAATCGAGGCGACTCGCCTTCCGGCGCACGTCGATGAAGTGCTCGATACGCTTAGCGAGCCGGCGCTGCTCCTCATACTGGATGGCGTGACGGACCCTCACAATCTCGGCGCCTGCCTCAGAGTTGCGGACGCCCTCGGCGCGCACGCCGTAATCGCGCCCAAGGATCGTGCAGTGGGCATCAATGCGACCGTCACGAAGGTTGCGAGCGGGGCAGCCGAGAATGTGCCCTACATTGCGGTGACCAACCTCGCACGCACGATGCGCGAGGTGAAGGAACGCGAAATCTGGCTTTACGGCGCCGACGCAGCGGCGGAGCGCGACCTCTATGCCGCGAAGCTCGATGCCCCGTTAGCGTGGGTGCTGGGCGCCGAAGGGGAGGGCTTGAGACGCCTCACGCGCGAGACGTGCGACGAACTCGTGCGCATCCCGATGTACGGGACGGTGGAAAGCCTCAACGTGTCTGTTTCGGCGGGCATCTGTCTTGCCGAAACGCGTCGGCAACGGAGCCTATTGCGGAAAATGCCCTAGATGTCCGCGCTGCCCGCGTGATGTAATTGTGCGGATGCGGGAATGCATATACACTCCGAGCGCTTCCCGGCGCGGTCGTTCGGGGAGAACAGTGGAATAATCGGGCGCCGGATCGCAATGGGGAGGCTTGATCGTTATCGTGCATTCGCTGCTGCGCTGCTCGCCAGTGTCTCTCTCACCGTTTCCGCGCAGCAATCGCCGCTCCCCGCTCCCAAGTTCAACATCAGCCGCTTCGAAGTAAGCGGCAGCACCGTTCTCTCCGCCGAAGAGATCGAGGACATCCTCGCCCCCTATACCGGGCAGCAGAAGTCCTTCGCGGACATCCAGCGTGCGCTCGAGGCGCTCGAGCGCGCCTATCGTGAACGCGGCTACGGCATCGTGCAGGTGATCGTGCCCGAGCAGGACATCACCCATGGGGTGGTGCAGTTTCGCGTGGTTCAGCCCCGTATCGGCAAGGTATCGATGGAGGGCAACCAGCACTTCGACGATGAAAATGTCCGGCACAGCGTTCCTACGCTGAGGGAAGGGGAGACGCCGAATTCCGTGGATGTAGCGCGTAATCTGCAGATGCTCTCGGAGCACCCGGTCAAAGAGACGAGTATCGTACTGCGCTCGGGCGCAACGGAAGGCGAGATCGAGGCGAACATCCGTGTAAGCGACGAGCGGCCGTGGCGCTTCATCTTCACTCTAGACAACACGGGTACGTCGGAGACCGGCTACTGGCGCGCGGGCCTTGGCTACCAGCACACGAATCTCTTCAACCGCGACCACACCCTGACTGCGCAGTACGTCACTTCGCCGACCGGCATGGACGATGTCAACATCTATGCTCTCGGGTATCGCGCCCCGTACTACCGGCTCAACAGCTCGTTCGATTTCGTGGCGGGTTACTCCGACGTCAACTCGGGCATTGTGCAGAACCTCTTCAGCGTGAGTGGCAGCGGCACGATCTTCGGCGCGCGCTGGAACTACTATCCGCCGAAGTGGGGTGGACTGGAGCAGAAGCTTGTCGCCGGGCTCGATTACCGGGCTTTCCAGAACCAGGTCACGCTGACCGGGACGACGCAGGGTCTTGTTCCGGATGTCACGATCCATCCGGCAAGCCTCACGTATGGCGGCGCGCGGCGCATGGCTGCGGCGGAGCTTAATTTCTATGCCGGACTCTCCGTCAACATTCCGGGCGGCAATGACGGGCAGGACGAGGATTTCGCGCGGGCCCGGGCGAACGCGTCCGCGGATTACAGGATCTTCCGCTACGGGGGCAGTTACATCCGCGCGTTGCCCAACGGCTGGCAGATACGCGGTGCGGTAAATGGACAGCATACGTCGGATGCTCTCGTCCCCGGCGAGCAGTTTGGACTCGGAGGTCCCGATACGGTGCGCGGCTACCTGCTGCGCGAAGTCGCGAATGATCGCGGCTATGCCGTGCAGCTGGAGCTCTACACGCCGGACATCGCTCCCGCTGCAAAGCTGCCTCAGGCCTACCGCGCGCGGCTACTTGCGTTCTACGATTTCGGCGGCGTAAAGCGCAACGATGCGCTGCCGGGCGAGCAGGAGGGGCAATTCATTGCAAGCGCCGGAGTTGGATTGCGCATGACTTACAGCAAGAACGTGAGCTTGCGGCTGGACGCGGCACAAATATTGAGAGCGGCCGGCACCCGTCAAACTGACGACCAGCGTGTGAGCGCGGCCCTATCGATCGTGTTTTAGGGCTGCTCGGGAACTCTTGCCTGCCATAGCGTGACATTGTTCACAGGTCTGCAGGCAACAAACGGAAATGTCACGGTAACTTTGTCCGCGGCCGTCGTAAAATTCGGGCGGTTGCGGGAAAGTCAATAACCAGTCCGGCCCCGCCGCAAAAGGGGAGGCGTAGTGAAGAACAACGTGCCACGGGTTTTGCGCCTGCACCGCAGGCTCATATCGATTGCGGTTGCTTCCTGCTTTGCGACGGACTTGTCGTTCGCCAATCCCACGGCTCCAACAGTCGTTCACGGCAGCGCGGCATTCCAGCAGCACGGCAGCCTCCTGCAAATCACCAATAGCCCCAATGCCATCATCAATTGGGGCAGGTTCTCCATAGGCGCCAACGAAATCACGCGCTTCGTTCAGCAGTCGGCGGGGAGCGCCGTGCTGAATCGCGTCATCGGCCAGGATCCGTCAACGATCCTCGGCGCGCTGCAGAGCAATGGCCGGGTATTTCTCATCAATCCGAGCGGCATTCTCTTCGGCGCAGGGGCGCAAATCGACGTGGCAGGGCTCGTGGCGAGCACGCTGAACCTTTCGAACGCCGACTTTCTCGCGGGCCGCTTGAATTTCACGGAGCTCCTGGGGGCTGCCTCGATCGTCAACCAGGGAAGCATTACGACTGGCAGCGGCGGAAATGTTTACCTCATCGCGCCGAATGTCACCAATAGCGGCATCATCACTTCGCCGAAGGGGGAAGTGGTGCTTGCCGCCGGCAAGAGCGTCCAACTGGTCGATCCGGGTACACCGAATCTGCGGGTGGAAATCAATGCGCCCGATAATGCGGCCCGCAATCTGGGAGAGATCGCAGCGGCGGGCGGACGCATCGGCATTTATGCGGGGTTGATTCAGAATTCGGGTACGCTGCGTGCCGACAGCGCGGTCATCGGCGAGAACGGCCGGATCCTGCTGAAGGCGACGCAAGACGTTACCGTCGAAAATGGCAGCGTCATTTCGGCGAATGGCCCGAGCGGCGGCGCCATCGAGATCCGGTCCGGCGATACTACTCTTGTCTCGGGCACGATCGAAGCCAAAGGCACAGCTGCGCCTGCGACCGGTGACAGCGTGTCGGGAGGCAAAGGCGGCACGATCCACATCCTTGGCAATAAGGTTGGGCTGATCGACCATGCTCGCATCGATGCGAGCGGCGAAAGCAACGGTGGCACCGTGCTCGTTGGCGGCGATTTCCAGGGCGCCAATCCCGAGATCCAGAATGCCTATCGCACCTATGTCGGTCCCAATGCGCGTATCACGGTGGACGCGGGTTCCGCCGGAGATGGCGGAAAGGCAATCGTCTGGGCGGACGATACGACTCGCTACTACGGCAATATATCGGCGCGCGGCGGCAGCGCGGGCGGAAACGGCGGATTTGTGGAAGTGTCGGGCAAGAACCATCTGGACTTCCACGGCGCGGTCAGCACGCTGGCACTGTTCGGCAGGATCGGGACGCTGTTGTTGGATCCAACCGATATCCAAATCGTCAGCTCAATCACCGGAACCTTGACCGAGCTGAATGGCAACCTCTTCCAGGACACGCTTGCCGTTGCCACATCGCAGATCGAAGCCGCCAATCTGAAGACGCTGCTGAGTTCCAGCAATGTCACGATCAAGACCCAATCGCCCGGCAACGGGTCGGGCACAGTGACCTTTAGTGCCGATGTCATCAAGCCCGCGACGGGTGGCGCGACCACACTCCAAGTTGAGGCTGAAAACAACATCATCGTCGCGGGCGGCGTGACGATCGGCGCGACCGATACCGCGAATCCCCTCAACGTCACTTTCATTGCCAATAGCGATAACTCAGGTGCTGGCGGGATAAAAATCGGCAACGGTGATCAGCTATCCACCATCGATACCAAGGGCGGCAACATCATTCTCGGTGGAACCGGCACCAACCCGGCCGTCGGGGATTCCAACACACATGGCGTGTTCCTCGATATCGCCGCTCTGAATGCGGGGACGGGCTCTATTGTCATCCGCGGGCAAGGTAATGACAGCGGCGGAAACGGAGGAAACGACGGAGTTGTTCTGACAGGCAGTCTGCTCCGGACCACGAGCGGCAATATCTCCATCGACGGTTTTGGCGGGCTGGGTGATACGATCACCGGCCACGGAGTGCTGATCGACGGCGCTTCGAAGATCACCTCGGCGAGCGGCGCGATTTCAATCAAGGGGACGGGCGCTTCGGGAGGAAGTGGCTTTGGAAGGGGAGTCGAGATTCTGAGCGGTTCGGTCGTGGAGTCTACCGGCTCGGCCACGATCAGCATCACTGGAACAGGCGGAACGAGCGATGGGTCCGACGATACCGGCATATTCATCGCCGATGCAGGTACGCGGATCAGTTCCGTAGACGGAGCCGTCACTTTGAGCGGCACCGGCGGCAGTTCCACTGGTGGCGTGAGCAACAACAGCAATACAGGAATCTCCATCGCCCTCGGTGCGGTCGTCGAATCCAAGGGCGCTGCGACGATAACGATGGCGGGCGTGGGCGGGGACAGTCCCACGAACGGCGATCACGGCATCCTCGTTACCACCGGCGGCATTGTCCGTACGATCAATGGCAACATTGACATGACAGGCACGGGCGGGAGCGCCACGAACGGGACGGGCGTCAACGACCAAGGCGTTGTCCTCGGCACGACAGCGCTGGTGGAATCCACCGGTTCCGGTGCCATAAACATGGTGGGTACAGGGGGGAACTCCGTGGGAGGCGGCGGAAACGCGGGCGTGTTCATGTTCGGCGCCGCCACGGTGCGCTCTACGTCCGGGCCGATCGACATCCAGGGTACCGGCCGCGGCACCGGGGCGGGCAACCATGGGGTCAAGATGGACAACGCCACGGTGGCGTCGCTGGGCGCCGCCACGATCGCGATGACCGGCAGCGTCGCAGGACCGGGAACCGGGGCCGGGCTGGAGTTCGCGCTTTCGTCCGCGGGACCCAATTTCACGATCGGGGGCGCCTCGGCGGCCGGGGATATCACGCTGACGGCCGACAGCATCAACATGCCAAACGCAACCGTCGGGACCTCCGGCACGATGTTTGTACGGCCGCTGGCTACGAGCCGCGACATCTTTATCGAAGCCGGGGCTTCGGCCGGATTGAGCCTCAGTCCTGCGGAAATTCAAAACATCGACGCCGGCATTCTCCAGATCGGCCGCAGTACGGATACGGGTACGTTCACGGTGAGCACAACGCTCAATTCCGGCAATTTGAGAGCCACGACTTTGAAACTCGCCCATCAGAATATCGCCATCAACGAGGCGCTGGCGTTTTCGACGGATAACGAAAACCTCTTTCTGACCGCGAGCGGTGCGATCAGCCAGGGAAGCAACGGAGCCATCGCAACGGGCGGATCGACCACGCTCAATGCAGGCGGCGCGATCACGCTGGGGGGCGGAAACGACTTCAATCAGGTAAGGGTGGACTCCGGGACCAACGTGACGCTCAAAGACATCAATGCGGTGGTATTGAACGGTGTCAACGCGTCTGGCGCTTTCACCCTCACGGCGGGCGGCGCGATTACACAGGTCGCCCCGATCACCGTTATGGGAGCATCGAGCCTCGACGCCGGCGCGAATGCGATCACGTTGCCGGACGTGAACAACGATTTCGGCGGTGCGGTATCACTGAACAACAGCGGAGTCAGCAACGCATCGATCACGGATTCCGGCTCGCTCACGCTTGGTGCCTCGAGCATCGGGGGCAATCTCTTCGCAAACGCGGGCGGCGATTTGAACTTATCCGGGGCGATCGCAGTCGGCGCGAGCGCCAGCCTGATGGCTGGCAATGACGTGAGCTTCGATGCCGCGCTCACGGTTGCCAATGCCCTTACGCTCAGGGCGACGAACAGCGTGCTCATAAACGCTGCCGCGGTGAAAGCCGGCGGAGCGGTCGATGTCGGTGCCGGGCTGCTGGGCATCTCAGGTGCCGGCAGCCGCGGTGCACTTCTCGAGGCGGGCGGCAATCTCAACATGACGCTCGGCGGTTTCACCGTGCAGGGCGGTGTCGCGAGCGCCGAACTGCGAGCCGGTCCCGGCACGTTCAATCTGGTGACAACCGCCGATGTCGTAGTGTCCGGAGGCACGGGCAATGGGGCGTATGCGCGCATCTTCGGCAACCCGGACGTCAATCTGCAAGTCGGAGGAGTCATAAAGATGACTGCCGGCAGCGGGAAAGGCGCATACGCCGCGATAGAAGCCTTTTCGCCGGCCAGCATCAAAGTGGTCTTGCCCAATTCCGCAAGCGGCGGTTATTTCGTGAATGGAGTGGAGGGAACGGTGTTCGACCCTCCGACGCTGAGCGGTTTCGTTGCCGGAGGCGTTGCGGCGGAGCTTGGGAAAAGCCTCGACGTAACCTATGGCAAGACTTTGCCTGCTCCGACCACTGTTTCACCCACTACGACTGAAGTGGTTACGACGCCGCTGCTTTCAGCGCAGGTCGCGGCGCTCGAGCAAACGCAGGAACTTGCTTCTACGCCTGAGCAACTGGCGAGAGACGTGACGAGTACGACGCGCGCGCTCGACAGCGACGAGAAGAAGGAAATGCCGCGCCTATGCAATTGACATCCACTCGCGTTTGGGCGTGCGTTTAGGGAGGGTGTGTTGAATTTTCAGAGCAGTATTGCGCTTCTGCTTGCTTGTGCGCTGAGCGGCTGGGCAGGCGCAGCCCATGCGCAGGATGCTGCGGCGGTGCAAGCCGTGAGCGGCACGGCAGTGGTACAAAAGCGCGATGGGTCCGTCCGTTCGATAGCGGCGGGGTCCGCTGTACAGGGCGGCGACGTCATCATCACGCAGCCGAACAGCTCGGCGCGGATCAAGTTCACCGACGGCGGAGAACTATCCGTTGCCGCCAACTCGCAGCTGCGGATCGACGGGTACAGCTACGAAGAGACCGCTCCGCAGAAGGACAATCTCGTGATGAGCCTGCTCAAGGGGGGGCTGCGCACCATCACGGGCGTCATCAGCAAGCGTGGCAATCGCGATGCGTACAAACTCCAAACGGGCACGGCGACCATCGGCATTCGCGGGACGGAATTCATCGCGGCTCTGTGCGATGAGGAATGTGCGAAGGAAGCCGCACAGTCTTCGGGGATGGCAAGAGCGAGCGATAGCGACATCGTGGCGCGGGTTGCGCGCCTTGCGGGCGAGGCAAGCGCCGCAGAGAAGGCGGGCAGGACGCGCGCCCTCAAGGTCGGCAGCCCGCTCTACGAGGGCGATGTGATCGAAACGCACGCCGGGAGCCATGCCGTTCTCGTGTTCGCCGACGAAGGGCGGGTGACGCTGCAGCCCGATACACGCTTCGCGGTGGAACGGTTTCGCTATGCGGCTGCGCGTCCTCATCAGAGTTCCTCGGTCGTGCGTCTGCTGAAAGGCGGCATGCGGGCATTGACGGGACTCATAGGCAAGAACCATCCGCAGGGGTATCAGGTGCAGACGGTCACCGCGACGATCGGCATACGGGGGACCGGATTCGACGCCTATTGCAGCGGGAATTGCGAATCCTCGCCGGGCTCATCGCAACCCAGCCCGCCGCCGGCCGAGGTTAGTGGGCTTTTTGTGACGACGTGGCATGATGAAGTGATGGTACAGAATGGCGCCGGATCCCAGACCGTGGGTGTCGGCCAGACGGCGCACGTCTCCTCCGCGGATCAGCCTCCTTTGTTGCTGCCCGAAGCGCCGCCGTTCATGCGCGATGCGCCGGGTCCGCGGCCGGATGGAATCGAAATCGATTTCCGTCAGCTCTTCGGCGAGCTCCCAAACCCGGGCAGCAGCGGTCTGTATGTGCTGGTCAAGGACGGACTTGTCCTGCTCGTGCAGGGCGAGCGGATGCTCGAGCTCGAGCGTGGCGAATCTGGCTTTGCGGGGCTCGCGCCGGGCGAGCTTCACCGCGTCACAGTGCCGCCTCCGGTGCTGGATTTCCTCGAGCGCCAGTTGCCGCCCATCGCGCCGCCGGGCAGCCTGATCTGCAGCTATTAGGCGGAGGGCAGACAGCTTCGCTCGCCGCCGCAGATCGCTTTGAAAATCAAAGCGGCATCGGTATAATGCCGCCCTTCGGTTCGGCCGCCACGGCGAACCGCACGATCCTTGCCTCACCGTCCCTCGCATGGCGGGAGGCTTTCAACCCACAAGGAGCCCAATCGGATGCGACATTACGAGATCGTTTTCATCGTACATCCCGACCAGAGCGAGCAGGTGCCCGCCATGGTCGAACGCTATCGCCAGATGATCAGCGGGCGCGGCGGCAGGATCCATCGGCTCGAGGACTGGGGGCGGCGCCAGCTCGCCTACCTGATCGAGAAGGTGCACAAGGCGCACTACGTGCTCATGAACATCGAGTGCGACAACGAGACGCTCGACGAGCTCGAGCACGCGTTCAAGTTCAACGACGCGGTGCTGCGCCATCTCACAGTCAAGATGAGCGGCGCGGTCACCTCGCCTTCGCCCATGATGAAGGACGAGAAGTCGAAGTCGCTCACGCCGGCGCCGAGCGAAGAGCAGGCGAAACCCGCGCCCGCGCCAGCCGCCGCCGAGCAGGCGACGGCATAAGTGGAGGTGAACGTAGTCGCGCTGAGCGGCGAACTGAAGAACATCGAACCGGTTCGCCACACGCCCGCCGGCATCCCGCTCCTCAATTTCAGGCTGGCGCACAAGTCGCAGCAGCTGGAGGCGGGGTACAAGCGGCAGGTGGAGTGTGAGCTGAACGGCATCGCCATCGGGGAAATCGCCGTCGTCATGTCCCGCATGCAGGCGGGCGCGGCGGTAAACCTCGAGGGATTTCTGAGCCGCAAGAATCGGATGAGCGCGCAGCTCGTTCTGCACGTCACGAAAGCACGAACGTTAAAGGAAACAGATCATGCCAAGACTGGGATCGGGCAGGAGCAAAGCGAAAGGTAAGGGCAAAGGTAAGCCCGGGGAACGCAGGGGCGGACGCGGGCAGTTGTTCCGGCGCCGCAAGTTCTGCCGCTTCACCGCGGAAGGCATCAAGGAAGTCGATTACAAGGACATCAATCTCCTGAAGGACTTCATCAACGAGAACGGCAAGATCATTCCGGCGCGCATCACGGGAACCAAGGCGCGCTACCAGCGGCAGCTCTCGGTCGCGGTGAAGCGCGCGCGCTTCCTTGCGCTGCTGCCTTATACCGACCTCCACTGACAATCGGGAACACGAACATGCAAGTGATCCTGCTGGAAAAAGTGGCGAATTTGGGACAGCTGGGCGACGTCGTCCGGGTGAAGGACGGGTTCGCGCGCAACTATCTCATCCCCCAGGGCAAGGCGCGGCGCGCGACACCGGAAAACCTGGCGGAGTTCGAGAAGCGCCGCACGGAGCTCGAGAAAGTGCAGGCCGAAGCGCTTGCCGCCGCACAGGAAAAAGCGTCGCGGCTCGATGGCCTCACGATACAAATTCCGCAGAAAGCGGGCGTGGACGGAAAGCTCTTCGGCTCCGTCACCAATTTCGATATCGCGGAAGCGCTCGGTAAACAGGGCTTTGAAGTATCGAAGTCGTCGATACGCATGCCGCAGGGCCCGCTCAAGAACGTGGGCGAACACGCGCTCAAAGTCGCGCTGCATACCGACATACTCGTCACCGTGAACGTCTCGGTGATCCCGGAGCAGTAGCGCGAAGAATTTTTGTAGCGCATACACAACAGATTATGGAAGGCATGAAAAAGGGCTGGCGACAGCCCTTTTTTTTCGCTACATTGAACAGCCTTCGCATGCATGTCCGTGTGCCCGGGATGCACGCTGTTCGGAGTCAACAAGCCGATAAGAACGACAGGGCCAGGGAAGAATGATACAAGTCGTTACGCCGATCGCCAGGGAACCGCTGGTGGAGACGGCGCGCGTGCCGCCGCAGTCGGTCGAAGCGGAGCAGTCGGTTCTCGGTGGGCTGCTGCTCGACAACAGCGCGTGGGACCGCGTGAGCGACGTGATCACCGAGGAGAGCTTCTACCGCGCTGATCATCGCACGATCTTCCGCCACATCGTGCAGTTGATCGAGAGCAACAAGCCGGCCGACGCGCTGACGGTCGCGGAGAGCCTGGAACGCAGCGGGAAGCTCGAAGACATCGGCGGGCGCGCGTATCTGAGCGCCCTCTCGGTCAACATCCCGAGCGCCGCGAATATCCGCCGCTATGCCGAGATCGTGCGCGAGCGCGCCATCATGCGCAACCTCGCAGCGGTCGGCACCGGGATCGCCGACTCCGCCTTCAATCCGATGGGCAAGGATGCCGCGGTCCTCATCGACGAAGCGGAAGCCCGCGTCTTCCAGATCGCGGAGGCGGGCGCCAAGTCACGGCAGGGATTCATCAAGATCGATCCGCTCCTCACCGAGACGGTGGAGCGCATCGACATGCTCTACAGCCGGGAGAACAAGGACGACATCATCGGCCTTGCGACCGGCTTCATCGATCTCGACAAGATGACTTCCGGGCTGCACGGCGGGGACTTGATCATCATCGCCGCCCGGCCGTCGATGGGGAAAACCACGCTCGCGATGAATATCGTCGAGCATGTCGCGCTCAATCTGAAGAAGGCGGCGGCGGTGTTCAGCATGGAGATGTCCGGCGCGCAACTCACCATGCGCATGATCGGTTCGGTGGGGCGCGTGGACCAGCACAAGCTTCGTAGCGGAACGTTCGCGGAGGACGACTGGCCCAAGCTCGTCGAGGCGGTGGGCAAGCTCAATGAGGCCCATATCTACATCGACGACACGGCAGGCTTGAATGCGCTGGAGGTGCGCTCGCGCGCCCGTCGCCTGCACCGCCAGTGCGCAGAGGTCGGGGGTCTGAGCCTGATCGTCGTGGACTACCTGCAGCTCATGTCGGCGAGCCGCGGCGGGCGCGAGGAGAACCGCGCAACCGAGATCGCGGAGATTTCCCGCTCTCTCAAGGGGCTCGCCAAGGAGCTCAAGGTGCCGGTCATCGCGCTGTCGCAGCTCAACCGCAGCGTCGAGTCGCGGCAGGACAAGCGCCCGATGATGTCGGATCTGCGCGAATCGGGCGCCATCGAGCAGGACGCGGACTTGATCTTCTTCATCTACCGTGAGGAAGTGTACAACCCGGATACGCCGAACAAGGGTGCCGCAGAAATCATCCTCGCGAAGCAGAGAAACGGCCCGACCGGGATAAAGAAGCTCACCTTCCTCGGCGCACACACGCGCTTCGAGAACTACGCCGACACCGGGCGGTTCTAAAAAACTCCCCTTGAAGGGGAGGGCTTGTCACGTTTATAGCGCCTCGGCTGCGTAGTCGGCAAGCCGCGAGCGCTCGCCGCGCGCAAGCGTCACGTGCCCGCTGTGCGCCCAGCCTTTCATCCGATCCACCACGTAGGTGATGCCCGAACTGCCCTCGGTGAGGTAAGGCGTGTCGATCTGCGCGATGTTTCCAAGGCACACGACCTTGGTGCCCGGGCCAGCGCGCGTGATGAGCGTTTTCATCTGCTTGGGCGTCAGGTTCTGCGCTTCGTCGATGATGAGGTACTTGTTGATGAAGGTCCGCCCGCGCATGAAATTGAGCGACTTCACCTTGATGCGCGAGCGGATGAGGTCGCGCGTCGCCGCGCGGCCCCACTCTCCCGCCTCGTCGTCGGTCTTGTTGAGAACATCGAGATTGTCTTCGAGCGCTCCCATCCAGGGGTTCATCTTCTCCTCCTCCGTTCCGGGAAGGAAGCCGATGTCTTCGCCGACGGGCACCGTGACCCGCGTCATGATGATTTCCGAGTACACCTTGTTCTCGAGCGTCTGCACCAGTCCCGCCGCGAGCGTAAGCAGCGTCTTGCCGGTGCCCGCCTGCCCCAACAGCGTGACGAAATCGATGTCGGGGTTCATCAGGATGTTGAGCGCGAAATTCTGCTCGCGGTTGCGCGCGGTAATGCCCCAGACATTGTGCCGCTGGTGCGCGTAGTCCTTGAGCGTCTGCAGGATGGCGGTCTTGCCGCTCACTTCCTTCACCTGCGCGTAGAACGGCTTGTCGTCCTGCTCCTGGTACACGAACTGGTTCACGAGGAGGCTCGAGCAGAGCGGCCCGCGCACGCGGTAATAGGTATGGCCCGACTGCTGCCACGATTCCATGTCGCGCCCGTGCTTGTCCCAGAAGTCCTGCGGCAGCGCCCGCGTGCCGGTATAGAGCAGATCGGTGTCCTCGAGCGCCTTGTCGTTGAAGTAGTCCTCGGCGGCCATCCCCAGCGCGCGTGCCTTGATGCGCATGTTGATGTCCTTGCTCACCAGGATCACGTCGCGCTTGGGATGCGCTTCCTGCAGGTGCTTCACCACGCCGATGATCTGGTTGTCGGCCTTGCCGCTCGCGAGCCGCGCAGGCAGTTCGCCGTTGATCGCTTCGGTCTGGAGGAAGAGCCGTCCGGTCGCGCTCTTGTCGCCATGCGTCTCCAGCGCGATGCCTTCGCCGATGTCCGAATCGGTGTGGCCGATCAGCTCGTCGAGGTAGCGGCTCGCCTGGCGGGCGTTGCGCGCGACCTCCGAGAGGCCTTTCTTGTGGCTGTCGAGCTCCTCGAGCGTCGCCATGGGAATGTAGACGTCGTGCTCCTCGAAGCGGAAGAGGCTCGTCGGATCGTGCATGAGCACGTTCGTATCGAGCACGAAAAGCTTGGTGGCGGCGGGAAAGCGGGCGACGACGGATGCGGACTTGCGCTGGGTCATGAGGCTCCTTGCACGGCGGACGGCTGAATCGGCGGTAGTCCTACTTGAGCGTTTCTACGAATTCGAGCACCTCCCGCGCATGGTCCGGAACCTTGACGCCGCGCCACTCGCGCCGCACGATGCCGCGGCCGTCGATGACGAAGGTGCTGCGCTCGATGCCGCGCACCTTGCGGCCATACATGTTCTTCAGCCTGATCACGTCAAAGAGCTTGCACGCGGTCTCGTCCGCGTCCGAGAGCAGCTCGAAAGGAAAGTTCATCTTCCCCTTGAAGCTCTCGTGCGATTTCATGCTGTCGCGCGAGACGCCGTAGACTTCGCAGCGCAGCTTCCGGAACTGGGGATGGAGATCTCGAAACTGCTCGCCTTCGCGAGTGCAGCCCGGCGTATTGTCTTTGGGATAGAAGTAGAGGACGAGGTTTGTGCCCTTGGCGCCCGAGAGGCGGAACGTCTTTCCGCCGGTTGCGGGAAGTGCGAAGTCTGGCGCAGGCTGATCTAGCATTCGAGCGGACAACTCCTCATGCTGTCCATATGGGGCAATGTTGAACGAATTGTACTCGGCACGCAAGCGTCGAGGGCGCTTATGCGAGGAACTCCTTCCCCTGGAGTGCGACCGGGCTGGTACGTCCCGGGAGCGCGCCTTCGACGATATTGTGGCGGGGCAGCCGGGCGAGATTTACGTCTTCGAGGCAGTCATCCAGCGCGGCCAGTGCATAGCCCTGCGCGCGCCAGCCCTCGAGCAGCCTCTCGAAGAGCGTTGCGCGGTTCAAACCTTCGCGATCCGCGCGCAGGCTGAAAACGTGTCCCGCCTGCACCGGGCGGGCGGTGACTTCGAGTATCCGGGGCACCGAATCCTCCAGCGCCACGCCGTCGCGTGCCGCGACTTCGTCCAGCGTGGGAAGCGTGGTGGGCAGTTGCGGGCAGGCGACGATCTCCGCGTTGCGCACGGGGATGAACGGGCATATGCCACGCGCATCGGATGCGTAGCGAAAACCGACGCGCTGCGTGAGCCGCCAGGCGTGGCAGTTCATCTGCCAGTCGGTCGCGCCGTGCGCGTGCGGGGGCGTGTCAAAGAGACGCAGGAACGCCTCGCATGAAAGCTCCAGCTGGCGTTTCGTCCACGCCGCGTCGGCCTGCGCAATCCTCTGCGGCCATCGCACCGGGTCGAATGCCTGGATGCCTGCTTCAAAACCGGCGTCGCGAATGCTGCGGAAGATACCGGCCCAGCGCCGGCCCGATTCGCGACCCGGAAGCGAGCCTTGTCCCCAGAGGCGATCGGGTCCGAGTGCCAGAAAGAACGTTGCGCGCGCATGATGCTGCGCGAGCATATCGATGAGCCGCGGCACGCCTTCCTTCGCCCCGAGCCGCGTGCTGACATCGATTCTGAGCGCAAGCTTCATCGGGTTGCGGCGCGCTCCTCCGCCATGCACTCCCGCGCAAGACGCTCGAACTCGGCGTCGCTCGTCGCGACGACGTGAAGGCTGCGCGCGTCTGCGAGCCGGGGATAATGCCTGAGCGTGGAGCGGGTATAGGCCGGGTCGTAGTGCCGCTTGAGCAGGTCCTCCGTGAGCTCGTCCCAACGCGCGCCGGCGGCAAGTGCCTTCCATTCGCCCACCACCGTTCGCCCATAGAGTCCGGATAGGCACTCGAGCTTTGCGATGAGCGTTGCGGGCTCCATCATGAAATGCTCGTATTCGGCCTTCAAGAGTGCGACGCGCGCCTGCAGCGGAGCCTCCACGACCACGCACGGGCTCGCCCACATCGCGGCGATCAGTGCATCGGGGACACGCAACGCGCCGATCTTCTTGCTCTCCGCTTCGACGTACACCGTGCGCGAGGTCGAGAACTGCCGCAGCGCCTTCCAGATCGAGCTCTCGAACATTTTCTGCCCAGGTTGCGGCTGATCGGGGAGATTACCGAGCACCGACCCGCGATGCGCGGCGAGCGCCTCGAGATCCAGCACTTGGCCGCCGCACGCTTGCAGCGCGCGCAGCAGCCGGCTCTTGCCCGAGCCCGTAAGCCCGCACACGGCGCGCCACCGGTAGAGACCCGGCAGCACGTCGAGATCGGCGATCACCTGTCGGCGGTAGGCCCGGTAGCCGCCCTCGAGCTGACCCACCCGCCATCCGATCTGGTGCATGACCTGGGCGAGGGCGCCGCTGCGACTGCCGCCGCGCCAGCAGTAAACGAGCGGGCGCCACTCGCGGGGGCGGTTGTGGAAACGTTCCTGCAGGTGTCGCGCGATGTTCGCGCTGACCAATGCCGCACCGATTTTCTTTGCCTCGAAGGAAGAGACCTGCTTGTAGAGCGTGCCTACGCGCGCGCGCTCCTCGTTGGTCAGAACGGGACAGCTCAACGCACCGGGAATATGGTCTTCCGCGAACTCGCCTTCCGAGCGCACATCGACGATCTCGTCAAACTGCGGAAGCTGTGCTACGGTTACGACCGACGGCCCGCGCGCGTATGCGTATTTATGCAGTGCCGTCGCGGCGAGCGCGGCGTCGCCTACGGAATCGTTACGATCCATCCGCATAGTTTAAGCGAAAAATGAACATGCCTTCGGAAACTCCGGCCTTCCGACTGACACAGCTCACCCACGGCGGCGGCTGAGGCTGCAAGCTTGCGCCAGCGTTGCTGAGCGAAGTGTTGACGCAGTCGGCGGCGACCCGGGTTTTTTCCGAGCTCCTGGTCGGCACCGAGACGTGCGACGATGCCGCGGTCTATCGCATCAACGACACGCAGGCGATCGTTGCCACGACGGATTTCTTCATGCCGATCGTGGACGATCCGTACGACTTCGGGCGTATCGCGGCGACGAACGCGATATCGGACGTGTATGCGATGGGCGCGAAGCCGTTTCTCGCGCTCGGGCTGCTCGGCATGCCGGTCGGAAAGATACCGCCCGAAGTCATACAGAAAATCGTTGCCGGGGGACGCTCGGTGTGCGAGGCCGCCGGCATCCCGATTGCGGGCGGGCACTCCATAGATTCGCTGGAGCCGATCTACGGGCTCGTCGCGCTTGGCATGGTCCATCCCGATAAGGTGAAGCGCAACAGCGGCGCGAAGCCGGGCGATGTCCTCATCTTGGGGAAAGCACTCGGCGTTGGCATCATGAGCGCCGCGCTCAAGAAAGGCGAGTTGCGCGAGAAGGCCTATCGGCAGTTGGTCGAGACCACGACGCAACTCAACACGCCGGGTATCGCGCTCGCCGAAATGCCGGGCGTGCATGCGCTGACCGACGTGACAGGCTTTGGCCTCCTCGGGCATCTGCTCGGCATCTGTCGCGCCTCGCAGTTGAAGGCCGAACTCGAATTCGAGCGGATTCCCATGCTTGCTGCGGCACGCCATCTCGTGCAGCAGGGATTTGCAACCGGGGCGTCACAACGCAACTGGTCGAGTTACGAAGGCGAGGTGACGCTTGCTCCCGGCGCACCGGAGTGGCAGAGAAAAATCCTCACCGACCCTCAGACGAGCGGCGGGCTGCTCGTGGCCTGCGCGGCATCCGCCGTGCCGGCCGTGATGCGTGTATTCAAGGAGCAAGGCTTCGTCCACGCCGCTGAGATCGGGCGGCTCACCGCGGGCACTCCGTCCGTCGTCGTAGCGTGATCTGCAGAATTGTGCGCGGCCTACCGCTTCAAGAGCGGGCGTAACGCCTTCCAGACCGTTTCCGCGATGACGGGCTGCGCCCGGGCGGTCGGATGGATGCCATCTGGCTGAAAATACTCCTCCTTTTCCGCAAAACCCTCGAGCAGGAATGGAACCGAGGCGAGCTTGTACTGCCGCGCGAGATCGGCGTATACCTGCTGGAACTTTTCGGTATAGGCCGGGCCGTAGTTCGGGGGAAGGCGCATGCCGATGAGCAGCACCTCGGATTTGACCCCGCGGCACGCTTTGATGATCGCTTCCAGGTTCGCCCGCATGGACTCGAGGCTCTGGCCGCGCAGCCCGTCGTTGCCGCCAAGACCGAGGATCACGATGTCGGGTCGATGGGTTTTCAGTGCGCCTTCGATGCGCGCCCTACCGCCGGACGTCGTTTCGCCGCTGACGCTCGCGTTCACCACCTTATAATCGGGGGCTACACCATGCAGCTTGCGCTCGAGCAGGCTTACCCAGCTCTGCTCGATCGGCACGCCGTAACCGGCAGACAGGCTGTCGCCGAACACGAGTATGGTGGCCGCCAAAGCCGCATTCGGCAGCAGCACGAACAGCAACACAACAAGACGCGTGATCATGCCTGGCAATCAGCAGAGAACTACGGACGCGAACGCAGCCATTGTGCGGGTGAGCGGGCTTACCAAGCAAGTTGCAACCGGCACTGTGCAGTTGACGATACTCGACGATGTTTCCTTCAACGTCGCCGGCGGAGAAGCGATCGCGATCGTCGGCGTGTCGGGTTCGGGCAAATCGACTTTGCTGGGCCTGCTGGCGGGCCTCGATACGCCGAGCGCCGGCCGGGTGCTGATCGACGGTCATGATCTCTACACGCTCGATGAAGACGGGCGTGCGGCGCTGAGAGCGCGCATGGTGGGGTTCGTGTTCCAGTCGTTCCAGCTGCTTCCGGCGATGAGCGCGCTCGAGAACGTGATGCTGCCGCTCGAGCTCGCCGGCGAACCCGGCGCACGCAACGCCGCCTTATCCATGCTCGCGCGCGTCGGGTTGAGCGACCGCATGCATCACTATCCGCGGCAGCTCTCGGGAGGCGAGCAGCAGCGCGTCGCCATTGCGCGCGCATTCGTGATGCGCCCGTCGCTGCTTCTCGCCGACGAGCCGACCGGGAACCTGGATGCGGCGACGGGCGCGCAGGTGATCGACCTCATGTTCGAGCTCAACCGGGAGCGCGGCACAACGCTCCTTCTCGTCACCCACGACGAGTCGCTCTCGCGCCGTTGCAGCCGGGTGTTGCGGCTCGCCGGCGGCCGACTGGAGAACGGCTCTAGCGCCGCGCCATGACGTTGGCGAGCGAAATCAGGCTTGCGCTGCGCCTGCTGCTGCGCGACCACCGCGCAGGCGAGCTCCTGCTCATCAGTCTTGCGATCGCCATTGCGGTAGCGAGCGTAACGACCGTCGGGTTTTTCGCCGACCGCGTGCACCAGGCGTTGGGCCGCCAGGCCAATCTGCTGCTCGGCGCCGATCTCGTGATCGTCGCCGATCGTCCTTTGCCGCCGGATTTCGAGGGCGAAGCGCGGCGCCGGGGGCTGGAAACGGTGCGCATGATGCGCTTCCCCAGCATGCTGCTTCACGGCGAAAGGAACGTGCTCGCGAGCGTCAAGGTGGTGAGCCCGGGTTACCCGCTCCGCGGTGAAGTGCGGATCGCGGAGCGCCCGTTCGAGCCTGGCCGGCGTGCGGAGCACATCCCGATGCCGGGCACAGTGTGGGTGGACGAGCGGCTTTATACGCAGCTCGCTCTCGCAATCGGCGACCGGGTGAGCCTGGGTAGATCGGAGTTCACGGTCGCCGCCATCCTTACGCACGAGCCGGACACGGCAATCGGCTTCCTCAACGCGGCGCCGCGGGTGCATGTCAACGAGGCGGACATTGGGGCAACGGGCCTCATCCAGCGCGGCAGCCGCATTCGTTATCGCCTGCAGCTTGCCGGCACAGATGCCGCAATCGAGGCTTACCGCGCGTGGGCGGAGCCGCGGCTTGCCGCCGGTCATCGGCTGGAAGGCATCCGCGATGCCCGGCCGGAAGTGCGCTCGGCGCTCGATCGCGCAGAGAAATACCTCAACCTTGCCGCGCTGCTCAGCGTAGTGATCGCTGCCGCGGCGATCGCCCTGTCCGCGCGACGCTTCCTGCAGCGTCATCTCGACGGCTGCGCCATGATGCGCTGCCTGGGCGCCTCGCAGGCGCTGGTGCTGCGGCTATACGTCATGCATTTTGTGGCGCTCGGCGCGGCAGCGAGCCTCGTCGGCTGCGCGATCGGGATGGCGGCGCAACTCGTCCTCTCTCATTGGCTCTCGAGCCTCACCGCGGTCCGGCTGCCGCCCCCCGGATGGCTGCCGGCGGCCGACGGCATGGCGACAGGAGTTGCGCTTCTCCTCGGCTTCGCCCTGCCGCCGCTCGTGGCGTTGAAGCGCGTGCCCACGCTGCGCGTGCTGAGGCGCGAGCTCGGTGCGCCGCGCGGCACCGGGCTCGCCGCCTATGCGCTCGCCGCGCTGGTCATTGCCGCGCTCATACTGTGGAAGGCGCGCGAGCTTACGCTCGGGCTTATCGTGCTTGGTGGTTTCGTTGCCGCTCTCATCGCCGCAAGCGTGCTCACGTGGTTCCTCATTTCGGCTTTGGGCCGTGTGCGCCAGGGCGGCGTCTCGTGGCGCTTCGGCATCGGAAATCTGCGCCGGCACACCGCTGGAAGCATCGTGCAGGTGGTGGCGCTCGGGATTGGTATCATGGCTCTACTCACGCTCACCCTGATCCGCGGCGATCTTCTTCATGCCTGGGAGGCGACGCTCCCGCCGCATGCGCCGAACCGCTTCATCGTGAACATTCAGGAAGAGCACCTTCGGCCGCTCGCGCAGTTTTTTGCCGAGCACGGGATTGCGCAGCCGCCGGTTTACCCCATGGTGCGTGGAAGGCTCGTCCAGATCAACGCGCGTGCCGTGAGCTCGGCGGATTACGAGGATGATCGCGCGCGCCGGCTCATCGACCGGGAATTCAATCTCTCCTGGACTTCGATAGTGCAGCCGGACAACGAGGTCCTGGCGGGAAGATGGTGGGGTGCCGCGCCGGCGCGCCTCGAGCAGTTTTCGATGGAGAGCGGCATTGCCGAAACGCTCGGCGTGCGGGTCGGGGACGTGCTTGCCTTCGATATCGCGGGCGAGCGCGTTGCAGCGAAGGTCACGAACTTGCGCCGCGTGGACTGGGATTCCTTCAACGTGAATTTCTTCGTGGTGGCCCCGCCGGGCCTGCTCGACCGCTACCCGGCGACCTACATCACGAGCTTCTATCTTCCGCCGGAACGCGCAGAACTGCTCAGCGCACTCGTCCAGACGTTTCCGAATTTTCTGCTCATCGACGTGGCGCGTATCATGTCGCAGGTCCAGCACATGATGGACCAGGTCGCGCGTGCGGTGCAGTTCGTCTTCCTCTTCACGCTGCTGGCCGGTCTGGTGGTGCTCTATGCCGCGATCACCGGCACGCAGGATGAGCGCCTGTACCAGGCGACGATCATGCGCACGCTCGGGGCGAGCCGCATGCAGATCACCCGCGCCAACCTCGCGGAGTTCGCCGCGCTTGGTGCGCTTTCAGGTTTGCTCGCGGCGGCGGGCGCCAACGCCCTCGGGGTCGTTCTCGCGATCAAGGTGCTCAATCTCCCGTACGGCTTCAATGCAGCGGTTTGGCTGATCGGCATCGTGTGCGGCGCGCTGGGCATCGCATTTGCGGGCTATCTGGGGACGCGAACCGTCCTGCGCGTCGCGCCGCTCAGGGTGCTGCAGCGTCTTGCGTAACGGCCTCGTGTGCAACCTGCGTTATACTTCGGTTGCCCGCGGTTACGCATCGTCGCAGGATGCGGGCGAAAGTTCCGAGTGAAACAAGGAGCGGCACGCCACGCATGAAGTGGTTTACCGAGTGGCGTCGCGCGCGCATCCTGCGCCGCGTGACCTTCGATGATGCGTTATGGCGCAATGTGCTGGAACGTTACCCTTTCTTGCGCGTGCTTGACGACGAAGAGCGCGCCCAGCTTCGCGAGAGCGTGGCGCTCTTTCTGAACGCGAAATCGATCCACGGCGCGGCCGGCCTGGAGATGGACGACGAAATCCGCCTGTCGATCGCGGCGCAGGCCTGCATCCTGATCCTGAACCTCCACCAGGATTATTATCGCGGCTGGGTCGAAATCATCGTGTACCCGGACGAGTTCGTTGCGACCTATGAATTTGTGGACGAGGACGGCGTGGCGCACACCGTGCGCGAACCGATGTCCGGTGAATCATGGCTGCAGGGTCCGGTGATTCTCTCCTGGGCCGATGCGCGCGACACGGGATACGGGGGCTACAATGTGGTCATACACGAATTCGCGCACAAGCTCGATATGCTGAACGGCGATGCGAACGGCTTCCCCCCGCTGCACGCGGACATGGACCGCGACGCATGGTCTCGCGCGTTTTCAGTGGCATACGAGAATTTCTGCGCGCGCGTCGAGCGCAACGAGCACGTCCCGATCGACCCTTATGCGGCCGAGAACCCTGCCGAGTTCTTTGCCGTGCTGAGCGAGGCGTTTTTCGAGACGCCTGGCGCGGTGCAAACCGCCTACCCGCAAGTGTACCGGCAGCTTGCGCTGTTTTACCGCCAGGACCCGGCGGCACGAGTGGCACGCTCGGCGTCGCACGGCATTCCGGCTTCGATTCCATGACCGCGGATTCGCGCAAGGCGATATTCGGCTCGAGTCGCATGCTGCTCGTGGGATTCGGCGTCCTCCTCGCCGTGATCACGGTTGCGACAATAGTGGCCCTTACGATGGCGAGCCTCGACGGCGCCGTGCAGGAGGGCAGCGCAGCGCACGGGGTGCTGCTCGCGAGCATCGTACTCGGCGTGGCCGGACTCGCGGCGGGGAGCGCAATCACGGTGCTCGTGACGCGCCGTGTGAAGCATACCGAGAGCGAGTTCGAACTGGAGAAGGAATTCGCACAGGTCTCGCTGCACTCCATAGGTGACGGGGTGATCACGACAAACGCCGAAGGGCGCGTGAGTTACCTGAACCCGATAGCCGAGCGTTACACCGAATGGCTCACGGCCGAGGCGCGGGGGCGCCCGCTCGCCGGGATTTTCCGGGTGATCGACGAGCGCTCCGCGAAGCCGATAGACCCGCTCGCTGCGGCGGGCGGTGACGCGCCGGGTGAAGACGGCGAGGCGGCCTCCATGCGGCTCTTGAGCCGCAGCGGGCGCGAATGCCCGATCCGGTTTTCATCCTCGCCGATCAATGCGGCAAGCGGCAGGCGCCTCGGCACCATCGTCGTCTTTCACGACATCAGCCAGATCCGCGCCATGGCCCAGCAGCTGCTGTGGCAGGCGGGCCACGACGCGCTGACCGGTCTTGTCAACCGGCGCGAGTTCGAGCGACGGCTCGCGGAGCTCGTCGAGACCGCGCGCAGCAAGGGCCGGCAGCACGCGCTGATGTACATGGACCTGGACCATTTCAAGGCGGTGAACGACACGTGCGGGCACAGCGCGGGGGACGAGCTGCTGCGCCAGCTCACGGCCGTCATGCTGACCCGCATGCGCGGCAGCGACACGCTCGCGCGGTTGGGCGGCGACGAGTTCGGCGCGCTGCTCGAATCGTGCCCCATCGACCAGGGACTGCGCATCGCGCACGCGATGCGCGAAACGGTGCGGGAGTTCCGCTTCGTGTGGGAGAACAAGACGTTCAGCGTCGGAGCAAGCATCGGCCTCGTGCCGATCGATGCCAATAGCGGTAACCCAGACCAGGTGCTGGCGCTCGCCGATGCCTGCTGTTATGAAGCGAAGAACAAGGGTCGCGATCGCGTGCAGGCATACCGTGCCGAGGACCGCGACCCGTCCGGCAAGCACAACGAGCTGCAGCTCGTGTCCCAGATCAACCGCGCGTTCGAGCTGGGCGAGTTCAGGCTGTTTCGCCAGCGCATCCTGCCGCTTGCGCAGCAGATGGCCTCGCAGCAACCGTACTACGAAGTGCTGGTGCGGATGGTGGACGGGAGCGGCGCACTGGTGCCGCCCACCGGATTCATGCCGGCGGCCGAGCGTTACAACCTGCTGACGTCCATAGAACGCTGGGTCGTGAGCTCGCTCGTCGAGTATCTTTATCGCGAGTGGCAGTCGGGCGCGATCCCGCATCAGACGGGACCGGGCGGGACGCGCGGCTATTATGCGGTGAATCTCTCCGGAGCGAGCATCAACGACAAGAGCTTCCCGGAATTCCTGAGAAAACTTTTGACGCGCTACGAGCTTCCCCACGGCCTGTTGTGCTTCGAGATCACCGAGACGACGGCCATCTCGAATCTCAACAAGGCGGCGGAACTGATGCACGAGCTGAAAGGCATGGGTTACCGCTTCGCGCTCGATGATTTCGGAACCGGCATGTCGTCTTTCGCGTACCTCAAATACCTTCCCGTGGACTACCTCAAGATTGCCGGCATGTTCGTCAAGGATATGGCCGCTGACGCCATGGACGCGGCCATCGTGGAGGCGATCAACCGTATCAGCCATATCCTGGGCATACAGACCGTTGCGGAGTCGGTCGAGAACGTCGAGACGCTGGAGGCGGTGAGGGCGCTCAAGATCGACTTCGCCCAGGGCTATTACATCTCCGAGCCCGAGGCGCTCGTCACCGCCGAACCGGCGCGGCGCACGCGGCTCATCGCCTGAAGGAGCCCCAGCTGGAGGAGCAGTACGTGCTTGCCGCGGACGTCGGGGGCACGAAGACCGCCGTCGCGCTGGCTGCCATCGGCAGGGAATGGCCGGGCATCATCGCCGAGGACGTCTATTCGAGTCAGGATTTCGAGTCCTTCGACGCCGTGATCGAGGACTTTCTCGCGCGATCGGACGTTCGCGCACACGCGCAGTCGCTCGCTGCGGCATGCGTGTGCGTGGCCGGCCCGGTCGAATCCGATTGCGCGCGCACCACCAATCTGCGCTGGACCATTCATGCGGGCGCGCTCGCCGCCCGTTTTGGCATACCGGAAGTGCGGCTCATCAACGATTTCGCTGCGGTGGCGATCGGCATCGAGCGTCTCGAACCCCATGCCTTCGAGACGCTGCAGCAGCAGGTTGACGGGCAGCCGGAGGGGCCGCGTGCGGTGATCGGAGCGGGCACCGGGCTCGGTGTGGCGTTCATGACCTGGCAGGATGGGGAGTACCGCGTCCATCCTTCCGAAGGGGGACACGCGGATTTCGCGCCGGTCGACGAGGTCCAGGACGGGCTGCTCTATTACCTACGCCGCCAGTACCGGCGCGTGTCGTATGAACGCGTGCTTTCCGGGTCCGGGCTCGCACAGGTCTTTCAGTACCTGACAACGCTCGATCCCTGTTCGCCAGCGATGCGCGCGGCGCTCGAGGGCGCACCCGATCCCGCCGTGGTCGTAAGCCAGTTCGGACTCGACCGGCGCGATCCCGTCGCCGTCCGGGCGCTCGACGTTTTCGCGGCGGTTTACGGCGCGTTTGCCGGAAACATCGCGCTTACGGTGCTGGCGCGGGGCGGCGTTTATATCGCGGGAGGCATCGCGCCGCGCATAGCCGCCAAGCTCAAGGATGGCACGCTAGTGCGCGCGTTCAATGACAAGGGCCGGTTTGCGCCGCTTCTCTCCACGATACCGCTGCGCATTGTGATGGATCCCCGGGTCGGCCTGTACGGTGCGCTCCACGTCGCGTCCCGTCTCGTGCGGAAGTCGCGCAAATCGGGGCGGCGGAGACCCGGCCGCTAGCTTTCGCGTGCGCCGGTATCGAAGCTGCGCAATTCCTCGCGGGTGTTGATGTTGCTGAAGGCCGCCGCGTCGTCGAACACGACCTCGACCGCGCGCAAGCTCGCGTACCACGCATCGATCTTGCGTCCTCCCCCGGCGAGGAACGCGGTGAGCCCGGGGAGTACGTCCTTCCGGCAGAGACAGAAGACCGGGTGCGGCTGATCGCCCGTTTTTGCCACTGCGAAATCCGCGGCGCGCGCTTCAAGCGCGGCGGCCAGCCGGGGGACGAGATCGGGCGGCAAGAACGGCGAGTCGCACGGCACCGTGGCCACCCGCGCGTGCTGCGCCTCGGTGAGCGCGCGGTGCAACCCGGCGAGCGGACCGGCGAAGCCATCGATCGCATCCGGGATGACGCGATAACCGAGCGCGCCGTACTGGTCGAGATGCTGATTGGCGTTGATGAGCAGCTCGTCCACCTGCGGCGCGAACCGCTCGATCGCCCACTGCACCAGCGGCTTGCCGCGAAAGGACTGCAAACCCTTGTCCACGCCGCCCATGCGGCGCCCGAGCCCGCCCGCGAGCACTACCCCTGTGACGGGCTCGGAGCGGAAACGGGGCGATGCGTGCGACACTGTGTGTTGGTCAGCAGGGGCGGAGAGCGTCAAGCCAGCATGGTGGGCGCGACAGTCTTGACGAAGCGATGCCTGCCGGTGAAGAGGAGGTAGTGCCGGTTTACCGCGCGGCCGAACATGGTGATGCCCACTTTGTGCGCCACTTCGAAGCCCATTTGGGTGAGGCCTGACCTCGATACGAGGAAGGGAATGCGCATTTGCGCCGCCTTGATGACCATTTCGGAAGTGAGCCGCCCGGTCGTGTAGAAGATCTTGTCCGAGCCGTCGACCCCGTCGAGCCACATCTGTCCCGCGATCGCATCCACTGCGTTGTGGCGGCCGACGTCTTCGATGAAGTAGATGATGTCCGCGCCCGCCGCGAGCGCGCAACCGTGCACTGCGCCGGCATTCTTGTATACCGTCTCGTGCCGCCGCACCGCATCGAGAAGCGCGAAGAGCGTCTCTTCCTCCAGGGCCACGTCGTCGCGCAGTTGCACGGCGTCGATCTCCTCCATGAGGTCGCCGAACACGGTGCCCTGGCCGCATCCGGTGGTGACCGTGCGCTTCTGCATCCTTTCCTCGAGGCCCGCGATGCCCTCGCGCGTGGTGATCGCGACCGCGTCCGTTTCCCAGTCCACCTGCACTTCGGCGATTTCCTCGATCGACCGCGCGAGCCGTTGATTGCGGAGATACCCGATCGCGAGAGCCTCGGGCGCCTGCCCGAGCGTCATCAACGTCACCACTTCGTTCTTGTCGACGTAGATCGTAAGCGGATGCTCGCCGGCAATCGGCGTGCGGAGTGCCTCGCCCCTTTCGTTGAGCGCCTCCACATCAAAAGTGAGCGGACGGTGTGCGTGGCTCAGGCTCGGACGATGCATGTCAGCCGCCTATGTAGGACATCTCGATCTTGCGCAACGGGGTTGTCCGGGCGCTGCGGATTTCGGAGTAGCGGTCGGCGCGCTTCGTCCACACCCCGTGGATCACGTCCCGTATTTCCTCGTCGCTCGCGCCACCGCGCAGCAAGCGGCGCAGGTCGTGACCGTCGGTCGCGAAGAGGCAGGTGTACAACTTGCCCTCGGTCGACAGGCGGATGCGCGTGCAGTCCCGGCAGAACGCCTGCGTGACCGAAGCGATGACGCCGATTTCACCCGAGCCGTCGCGATAGCGCCAGCGCTCCGCCACTTCGCCCCGGTAATTCGGCTCGGCGGGTTCGAGCGGCAGCTCGGCATCGATCATGCTGACGATCTCGCGGGCGGTGACGACGTCATCCATGCGCCAGCCGTTCGTGTGCCCCACATCCATGTACTCGATCAAGCGCAGGATATGGCCGCGGCTGCGGAAGTACCTGGCCATCGGCACGATGCTCGCTTCGTTCATGCCGCGCTTCACGACCATGTTGATTTTGACCGGCGCGAGTCCGGCCTCCACGGCGGCCTCGATCCCGGCGAGCACGCGCGCGAGGGGAAAATCGACGTCGTTCATGCGCCGGAATACCGCGTCGTCGAGCGAATCGAGGCTCACGGTGATGCGCTTCAAGCCCGCCGCCTTGAGTGGCCGGGCCTTCTGCGCAAGGAGCGCTCCATTCGTCGTCAGCGTGAGATCGAGCCCTGGAATCGCCGCGAGCATGGCGATCAACTGCTCGAGATTGCGGCGCATCAGCGGCTCGCCGCCGGTCAATCGCACTTTTGCGATGCCGTCGCGCGCAAAGAGCCGCACGACGCGCGCAATCTCCTCGAAGCTGAGAAGCTCCTTGCGCTCGAGGAACGGGTAATCCTTACCGAATATTTCCTTCGGCATGCAATACACGCAGCGGAAGTTGCAGCGGTCCGTCACCGACACGCGCAGATCGCGCAGCGCGCGTCCCAACCGGTCGCGAGGAGGGGAAGAGCCGAGGCTCGTCACGTTCGTTGCTGCGTCAGTCATGGAATCAACCGCACTCATGGAATCAACCGCACTCCGGGACACTGCTTACTGGAAGGCACCCATTATGGCAAGCCGGGTGTGGGCGCGCAAGGAAACCATTACTTGTAAATCAGGTATTTGAAGTGCTTTTGTGTTGAATCGCGGGCGGGGCTGGCGCACAATCACGACATGTTGTCCGTGGCGCAGCCGACATTTCGTTCCGTTTCCGTGATCATGGAGCGCGTAAAGCTCGCGAACCGCTGGGTCGATGAGCAGTGGAGCGCGCGGGCGGTACTGTGCGACGAAGCGCCGGCGGGCCCGCATCGCCTGATCGTGCAGCACGATAGCATGGCTCAGCTGCTCTTCCCCGGACAGCGCATCGCTTTGCGCCCGGACGAGGCGGAAGGCTATTACATGAACATCACCTCACCGCGACCGCACGTGTTCGTGCTGTGGCGGATGCACGAGGCCCTCGCGCGGCCCGAACTGCTCACCGTGAGCTACCACGAGGGCGCGCGCTGGATGGACAGCGAGGAGCGCGTGGACGGGGTTCCCTTGCCTCCGGAACTTTTGCCCTGGATCGGCGAGTTCGTGGAACATCATTACCGGCCCGAACCACCGAAGGCGAAGCGTTATGCGAGCAACAAGGACCGCGGCCGAATGGGGCACTTCTGAATGGCGGAAGAAAAGGAAACGTTTCTCTCGCGCTGGACGAGGCTCAAGCAGCAATCACGGGAAGAGGCCGCAAGCGAACGTCGGGACCCAGCTCCGCAGCCCGCCCGCGATGCGCCGCCGGAGCTGCCGCCGCTCGAGAAGCTCACGCTCCAATCCGATTACAGCGGTTTCTTCCATCCAAAGGTCGACGAGAACCTGCGACGCGCAGCATTGAAGCGGCTGTTCAGCGATCCGCACTTCAACATCATGGACGGCCTCGACGTCTATATCGAGGATTACTCCAAGCCGAGCCCGTTGCCCGCGCAGATGCTCGCCACGCTGAGGCAGGCACAACAGATCCTCGATTGGGCGAAGGAACAGCGGGCCGACCAGGAACAGGGCCCGCAGTCATCAGCTTCAGCGGCGCAGCCAGCGCTGCTTGGCGAAGCGCATACATTCGTTACGCCTCCGAGCGGCCTTGCAACGGGAGGGGGAGAGGAGGCAGCGGCGGAGCCTTCGACGTTCACCGAGCGGAAGGCCTAACCCATTACACCGGACAGCGATCCAAGAGCCGGGGGAGCGCGATTCAAGTGACCAAGGACGCACGCAGGCTGCTGCTGTGCAACTGCAACCGCACGATGCCGCTCGACGGCAAGGCCCTTGCGCAGGCGCTGGAGCTTGGCTTTGCGCCGCCCGTGAACAGCGAGCTCTGCCGCCGTCACCTTGCATCGTTCGAAGCGGCGGTACGCAGCGGCGACGATGTCGTCGTCGCCTGCACCCAGGAAGCGCCGCTCTTCACCGAGCTGCATGGCGAGCTGAAGGGTGGCGGGAGCGTTAGGTTCGTGAACATACGCGAGAACGCCGGCTGGTCGGCGGAGGCGCGAAACGCGACGCCGAAGGTCGCCGCTCTGCTCGCTCTTGCCGCCGTCCCGGATCCCGAGCCGGTGCCGACCGTCTCGTACAAGTCCGAGGGCAGCGTGCTGGTCATCGGGCCGGCGGAGACCGCGCTCGCGTGGGCCGAGCGCCTCGCAGAGCGGCTCGACGTCTGCGTGCTCTGCACGGACACGAGGCAAGGCGAGCTGCCGCTGGAACGGCGCTACCCGGTCTTTTCCGGGGCCGTAACGTCGATATCGGGGTACCTCGGCGCATTCGAGGTAGCCTGGGAGCAGAGAAACCCCATCGATCTGGAGGTGTGCACACGCTGCGGCGCGTGCATCGACGCGTGCCCCGAGGGGGCGATCGGCTACGGTTACCAAATCGATCTGGACAAATGCCGCGCTCACCGCAAGTGCGTCACCGCGTGCGGCGAGATCCGGGCGATCGACTTCGAGCGCACCGAACGCGCCCGTAGCGAGCGGTCCGACTTGGTGCTCGACCTCTCTTCGGAGCCGGTGGTCCGGCTGCACCAGCCGCCGCAAGGTTACTTCGCCCCGGGGCGCGACCCCGTCGAGCAGGCGCTCGCCGCAGCCCGCCTCCTCGAGATGGTAGGGGAGTTCGAGAAGCCGAAGTATTTCGAATATCGGGAAAAGATCTGTGCGCACAGCCGCTCGGAGATCGTCGGCTGCCGCAAATGCATCGATGTGTGCTCGACGCAGGCCATCTCGAGCGATCTCGATGAAAACCGGGTCCGCGTGGAGCCCCATCTGTGCATGGGCTGTGGAGGATGCGCGACGGTATGCCCGTCCGGTGCCATGCGCTATGCGTACCCCCGCATGCCAGACATGGGTGCGAGACTGAAGACGCTGCTGCAGACCTATAGGAACGCGGGCGGACGCGACGCATGCCTGCTGCTGCACGATGCTGACGGCCGGCGCCTCATAGGCAGGCTGGGGAGACGGGGGAAGGGGCTTCCTGCGCGCGTGATACCGCTGGAAGTGTTTCATATCGGCGGGCTGGGACCGGACCTCCTGCTTGGCAGCCTCGCGCTCGGCGCCGCGCAAGTTGCGGTTCTCGCGACCGGCAGCGAAGCGCCGGAATACCGGGATGCGCTGAGCCGCGAGATCGATTGGGCGCAAGAGGTGCTCGCCGCACTGGGTTATGGAAGCACGCGGCTTTGGCTCATCGAGGCGGACGAAGTCGAGGCGCTGCAAGCGGCGGTTTGGGCCATCGAGCCTTGTGCCGAGGTCAAGCCGGCCGCGTTTAATTTTTCAGACGACAAGCGCACGACGCTCGATTTCGCCTTCGATCATCTCCTGCGTCATGCAGCGACGCCGCAGAGCGAGATCGCGCTCCGTGCGGGCGCCCCGTACGGCCGCGTAAACGTCAATAAAGCCACCTGCACCTTATGCATGGCGTGCGTAGGCGCGTGCCCGGAAAGTGCGCTGCTCGACGCCAAGGAATTGCCGCAACTCAAGTTCATCGAGAGAAATTGCGTGCAGTGCGGGCTCTGCGAAAAGACCTGCCCCGAGCAGGCGATCACCCTTACGCCGCGGCTGCTCCTGAGCGCCCAGGCAACCAGCGCAGTGGTGCTGAACGAAGCCGAGGTGTTCGCCTGCGTGAAGTGTGGAAAGCCGTTTGGAACCAAGCAGATGATAGAGCGCATGGTGACGCGCCTCGGTGCCCACTCGATGTTCGCCGAGCCGGGCGCGCTCGAGCGGCTCAAGATGTGCTCGGACTGCAGGGTGATCGACCTCATGCAGAACGCCCGGCACGGGTCCATATCCGAATTGTGAAACTACGCTCTTCGATACGAAACCGCTTGAAGCAGGGTCCCTTCGGGACTAATATCTCCCTCAGAAAAACTCATGGCCTCAGTCGCTAGAGGAAGCAGCTACGAACATCAGGAGGGGGTCGCTGAAGAAGAGCGTGTGCGCGCGGACATCTACGCGCTGCTTGCAACGCTTTTCTACTTCCCGCCTTCTGAAGAACTGCTAAGGAGCATCGCCGTCGTGCGTATCGTGGATGACGACGCGAATCGGTCCGAGTTCGCCGAATCATGGAGGCGCCTGCAATCGGCAGCGCAGGCAGCTGCGCCGGATGCCGTGCGGGAGGAATATGACAAAGCATTCATCACCGCCGGGCGCCCGCCCGTGTTTCTCTACGGATCGGTGTACGAGACGGGTTTCCTGATGGACAAGCCGCTTGCGCGGTTGCGCGACGACCTCGCCAAGCTCGGGCTCGCGCGAAGAGCGCAGGTCGGCGAGCCGGAAGACCACGTGTCGGCGCTGTGCGACGCGATGCGCTTTCTCATCGTCGGACGCGAACCCGTGCCACCCGCCGCAGTTGCGGTACAACGCGAATTTTTCATGCGCCATATTGCGCCGTGGTACGCCGCGCTGTGCGCCGCGATCGAAAACGCCGAGCAAACGGCTTTCTACAAGCGCGTTGCGGCGTTCGCCAAGGCTTTTTTCGAACTCGAGCTTCAGTCCTTTGAAATCGCTTGATCGACAGGAGGAACGGCAATGACGACCACTAAACTCAACCGCAGGAGATTTCTCGCCGCCATGGGAATCGGCGGCGCGGCCGCAGCAGCCGCTGTTGCGGGCCGGCAGGGCGAAGAGAAGTCGAAGCGCAAATCCACGGCCGTGCCCTCCGGCAAGGGCTACCAGCTGACGGAGCACGTGCGCCGCTACTACGAGACCACCAAAGTGTGATGGAGGAGTCGAGCCATGTCACTCACCAGAAAAGCCACGCTTGACCCGGGCGGCGCGCGTCGTCTCTCCCGCAATGCCGCAGCGTTCCTTGGCAAGACGATAGACCGGCGCGCGTTCCTCAAGCGTTCGGGCGTCGCGATGGGCGGCGCTGCAGCGCTGTCGCAATTGCCGTTCTCGATGCTGGACAAGGCGGAAGCCGCCCAGCCTGCGGCGGCGGGCAAGACCGAAGTGAAGCGCACCGTCTGCACGCATTGCTCGGTGGGCTGCGCGATCGACGCGGTCGTACAGAACGGCGTGTGGGTCCGCCAGGAGCCCGTGTTCGATTCGCCGATCAACCTCGGCGCGCACTGCGCGAAGGGCGCATCGATCCGCGAGCACGGCCACGGCGAGCATCGTTTGAAGTACCCGATGAAGCTCGTGGGGGGCAAGTGGCAGCGTATCTCCTGGGACCAGGCGCTCGATGAAGTCAGCAAGAAACTTCTCGCCCTCAAGAAGGAAAGCGGTCCCGACGCGACCTTCTGGATCGGATCCTCGAAGCACAACAACGAGCAGTCGGCGCTGCTGCGCAAGTTCGTGTCGTTCTTCGGCACGAACAACATGGACCACCAGGCGCGCATCTGCCACTCGACGACGGTGGCCGGCATCGCGAACACCTGGGGTTACGGCGCGATGACCAACTCGTACAACGACGAGCAGAACTCCAAGGCGATTCTGTTCTTCGGCAGCAACGCAGCGGAAGCGCACCCGGTATCGATGCTGCACACGCTGCACGCCAAGGAGAATGGCGCGAAGGTGATCGTGGTCGATCCGCGCTTCACGCGCACAGCGGCGCGCGCGGACAAGTACTACCGCATTCGTTCCGGCACCGATGTGGCGTTCCTGTGGGGCATGCTGTATCACGTCTTCAAGAACGGCTGGGAAGACAAGAAGTACATCCATGACCGCGTCTACGGCATGGACAAGGTCCGCGAAGAGGTGATGAAGTGGACGCCGGAAGTGACCGAGAGCGTCACGGGCATGAAGGAGCACGAAGTCCGCGACATCGCGGAGACGATGGCCAAAAACCGTCCGAGCACGCTCGTGTGGGCGATGGGTCAGACGCAGCACAGCAATGGCAATGCGATCGTGAGAGCATCGGCGGTATTCCAGCTTGCGCTCGGCAACGTCGGCGTCGCCGGCGGCGGCTGCAACATCTATCGCGGGCATGACAACGTGCAGGGCGCAACCGACGTCGGTCCGAACCCCGATTCGCTCCCCGGCTATTACGGTGTGGCGACCGGCGCATGGAAGCACTGGTGCGAGGTGTGGGGCGTCGATTACGAATGGGTGAAGAAGCAGTTCGTCTCCCAGGCGATGATGGAGAAGCCCGGCATCACGGTCTCGCGCTGGATCGACGCGGTGCTGGAGAAGAACGAGACCCTCGACCAGGATCCCAGTCTGCGTGCGGTGGTCTACTGGGGTCATGCACCGAACAGCCAGAGCCGCGGCAAGGAAATGATCGAGGCGATGAAAAAGCTCGATCTCCTCGTCGTGATCGATCCGTATCCTTCGGCCACGGCTGCGATGGCCGCCCTGGCGCGGCAGGACGGCGTGTATCTCCTTCCGGCCGCCACGCAGCTCGAATGCGCCGGGTCGGTCACCGCTTCGAACCGTTCGCTCCAGTGGCGCGAGCAAGTGATCGAGCCGATGTTCGAATCGCGCACCGATCACATGATCATGTATCAGCTCGCGCAGAAGCTCGGCTTCGGCAAGGAGTTTGTCGCCCGCATCAAGCTCGTGAAGGGCAAGGGCGGCATGGACGAGCCCGATATGGAGGACGCGCTGCGCGAGATCAACCGCGGCTCGTGGACCATCGGCTACACCGGCCAGTCGCCCGAGCGGCTGCAGGCGCACATGCGCAACATGCACGTCTTCGACGTGAAGACGCTGCGCGCGAAGGGCGGCAAGGACGCGAAGACCGGTTACGTGCTCGACGGCGATTACTTCGGCATGCCGTGGCCGTGCTACGGCACCGCGGCCATCAGGCACCCCGGGTCGCCCGTGCTCTACAACACTTCGCTCCACATGATGGATGGCGGCGGCAACTTCCGCGCGAACTTCGGCGTCGAGCGCGACGGCGTGAATCTCCTCGCCGAGGACGGCTCGTACTCCAAGGGCGCGGAGATCACCACCGGCTATCCCGAGTTCGATCACGTGCTGCTCAAGAAGCTCGGGTGGTGGGATGAGCTCACGCCGGAAGAGAAGAAGGCCGCCGAAGGCAAGAACTGGAAGACCGATCTCTCCGGCGGCATCCAGCGCGTGGCGATGAAGCACGGCTGCCACCCGTGGGGCAACGCCAAGGCGCGCGCCGTGGTATGGAACTTCCCGGATGGCGTACCGCTGCACCGCGAGCCGTTGTACAGCCCGCGGCCGGATCTCATCGAGAAGTACCCGACGCACGACGACCAGAAGAACCGCTGGCGCATGCCGGTGCTCTTCAAGACCGTGCAGCAGGCGAACAAGGACGCGGTCAAGAAGTTCCCGCTCATCATGACGAGCGGGCGGCTCGTGGAATACGAGGGCGGTGGCGACGAGACGCGCTCCAACCCGTGGCTCGCCGAGCTGCAGCAGGAAATGTTCGTCGAGATCAACCCGAAGGACGCCAACGACCGAGGCGTGCGCAACAACGAGTACGTCTGGGTAAGCACTCCCGCACCGAGCAAGCCGAGGCTCAAGGTCAAGACGCTCGTCACCGAGCGCGTGGGGCCGGGAACGGTGTTCCTGCCGTTCCACTTTGCGGGCTGGTTCGAAGGCAGGGACCTGCTCGACAAGTACCCCGAAGGCGCGGCGCCGGTGGTGCGCGGGGAGGCGGTCAATACGGCGACCACCTATGGTTACGACATCGTGACCATGATGCAGGAAACCAAGACCACGCTGTGCCAGGTCACGAAGGCGTAACGATAACGGGATCGTGAGGAGCTAACCATGGCAAGGATGAAATTTCTGTGTGATGCCGAGCGTTGCATCGAATGCAACGGCTGCGTGACGGCGTGCAAGAACGAGCACGAGATCCCGTGGGGCGTGAACCGGCGCCGCGTGGTCACGTTGAACGACGGCCTGCCGGGCGAGAAGTCGATCTCGGTCGCCTGCATGCACTGCTCGGATGCGCCATGCATGGCGGTGTGCCCGGTGGACTGCTTCTACAAGACCACCGAGGGCGTCGTCCTGCACGACAAGGACCTCTGCATCGGTTGCGGTTACTGTTTCTACGCGTGCCCGTTCGGCGCGCCGCAGTTCCCGCAGGACGGCGCATTCGGCTTGCGCGGCAAGATGGACAAGTGCACGTTCTGCGCCGGCGGGCCGGAGGCCGATTTTTCGGAAGCCGAGTTCAAGAAATACGGGCGCAACCGCCTCGCCGAGGGCAAGCTGCCGGCGTGCGCCGAGATGTGCTCGACGAAGGCGCTGCTGGGCGGCGACGGCGATGTGATTGCGGACATCTACCGCACGCGCGTCACCACCCGGGGCAAGGGCTCCGAAGTGTGGGGCTGGGGCACCGCCTACGGCGCGCCGCAGAAGCCGGGTCAGCCGCAGCCCGGAGGCAAATCATGAGCCGCTGCACGCGTTTGCTGATCGGTGTTGCGGCCGCGACGGCGCTCGTTGCGACCGCGGGCTGCGGTGAGAAGGCCGGGGTCACCGTGTACAAGCAGGGTCAATACCAGGGCAAGCCCGACAAGCAGCCCTGGGACAACGACCAGTTCAAAGGCGACCGGGTCGCCTGGGACAACGCGATCAAGGCGCGCAACAACGCCCAGAACGAGTACGCACGCGTGGCGACGAAGTAGCAACGTAAAGGAGAAGGCGATGCGCGGCATAGGTTTTTCACGGTGGGCGGCGTGCCTGCTTCTTGCGTGGCTTGCGGTGGCGTTGCCGGCATGGTCGGCCGAGTCCGACGGCAGCGCGCGCGAGCAGGCGCAGCGCCAGGCCGTACAGCCGTTCAACAACGCGCCGGTCTGGCGCGACGTGCGCAGCGGCGACGTGAACCCGTATCAGACCACCCAGGTTCGCGGCACCGAGACGAACGTGCTCATACAGAGCGAAGGCGAGATCTGGCGCCAGATCCGCAACGGGCCGATCACGATATACGGGGGATGGCTGATCGTCGCGATCTTCGTCGCCATAGGCATGTTCTACGTGTGGAAGGGATCGATCAAGCTGCATGAGAAGCCGACCGGGAGGCTGATCGAGCGGTTCAATTCGTGGGAGCGCATCCTACACTGGACAACGGCGATCAGCTTCGTGATTCTCGCCGTTAGTGGGATCGTCATGCTGTTCGGGAAGCACATCCTGCTCCCGATCATGGGTTACACGCTGTTTTCGTGGCTTTCGATCCTGTCGAAGAACCTGCACAACTTCGTGGGGCCGCTCTTCGTGCTGTGCACGGTGCTGATGGTCGTCACCTTCCTCAGGCACAATCTGCCGCGCGCCTACGACTGGCTGTGGATACGCAAGGCGGGCGGGCTCTTCACGGGCAAGCACGTGCCCTCGGGCCGCTTCAACGCAGGTGAGAAGAGCTGGTTCTGGCTGGGTGTCACGGTGCTCGGCATCACAGTCAGCGCAACCGGGCTGATCCTCGATTTCCCGCAGCTCGTGAACGGCGCGCGCAATTCGATGCAGTGGGCGAACATCATTCATGGCACGGCCGCCGTGATCTTCATGGCGATGTCGCTCGGGCACATCTATCTCGGCACGATAGGGATGCAAGGCGCGTACGAGTCCATGCGCAACGGCTACGTCGACGAGACCTGGGCGAAGGAACATCACGAGTACTGGTACAGGGAAGCGATTGCGAATCGCTCCGCGCCCGGGCCGGCGCCGTCGGCCGCAGCCGCTTCACCAATGAAGGAGGGATGGAACCTATGAAGAACGTGATACGCGGGTTCTGGAGGTGCGTGCCGGCGCTGATCGTGGCCGGGAGCGTCGGTCTGGCGTACGGCAAGCTGCCGGCGCCGACGGATGAGCAGAAAGCAAAGGCGGCGGAAGCGAAGGAAAAAGCAGCCGCGGCTGCGAAGAAGGCGGCCGAGGCGCTGGCAAAGGCGCAGGATCGCGCGGTCGACAATTACAAGAAGACCAAGGGCGGTGCGACGATGACGACGAGTGCCGGCGCAACTCCGAAGAAGTAACGCGGCCCACCGCCTTCAAGAAGCCCGGACAAGTTCCGGGCTTTTTTGCGTGTGCGCCCGGCAGGGCGCACTCACTTGGAGGTGCAAGTCCTCTACGCACCCGGCATGGGGAAGCGTTAGCCGAACGGCAAGGGTGTCGCGGGCGACTGCGAATCCGGAGGAAGCCTTAGGCAAAGCGCTGGCCTGACGAACAGGAAGCGGATAGAGGCAGCGCAGCGGGGTGAGCAGGCACGTATCTGCAAAGCCCGATACATGCACGGAACGCTGCGTTGTATATCCGACAGGCATAAGCGTGAAGGTGAGTGCGTCATACCCGGGGAGATCTGGCGTTCTGCTTAGAGCTAGCTTGAAGCGGGGCCGAGCCGCGCCCGCACGTTGATGAAGAGCGGCTTAACGGAAGAGCGGGCATCGCGTTCGGCAACGAACGGCGAGGCCCGTGGTGGAACGCCAGCGCCTCGCACATGCACGCGGCCTTCCCCAAGTCCTGGTTCGATTCATTGGGTCTGGTGTCGCTGCTTGATACCCTGCAGCGCCTCCAGCGTGCTTGATGAACCGCCGTATGCGGAAGCACGTACGGTGGTGTGGGAGGACGGCGGCGGCAGCGCCGCCTCCTACCCGATACACAGGCGCTGCAGCCTGAGCCGCCAATGAAACGTTATTTGAGCAACTGCGGGAGGAAAGTCGCGACCTGCGGGAAAACCGCGAGCACGGTGATCGTCGCGAGAAGTGCTATCCAGTACGGCGTCGCTGCCCAGAAAATCTGCCCGACCGAGACCGGCTCGTCGGGTATCGCGGCCTTCACCGTGAACACCAGGATGCCGAAGGGCGGGGTGAGGAGCCCGGTCTCGACGGCGATGATGCCGATGATGGCGAAGGCGAGCGGATCGAGGCCTGCCGCGGCGGCAATGGGCGCGAAGATCGGCACGGTGAGCAGCATGATCGAGATGGAGTCGATGATGCAGCCGAGCACGAACCAGATCAGGATCATGAAAAGCAGTATCCCCGCTACGCCCATCCCCGTGCCCAGCAGAAAATCCTGTGCCGCCCGGGTGAAGCCCGTCATCGTCAGCACGCGCGAATAAAGCTGCGCGGTGACGAGCAGCAGGAGCAGCGGGGCCGAGGTGCGGCCCACCGAGAGGATCGCTTCGCCGATCTCCCGCGCCCGCAGGCCTTTACCTACTGCAAGCAGGAGTGCGGCTGCGGCGCCGACGCCCGCGCCTTCGGTCGGCGTGAAGAAGCCGAGCCAGATGCCGCCGAGCGTGCCGGCGACGAGAAGGATGACGAGGAGCGTGCTCAGGAGCGCGCGGCCCACTGCGATATCCCCGGCCGCGCCGGTGCCGTCGGATGCGGAAATTTCGCCGCTTGGCCCTGCGCGGGGTGCAGCGCCCACGAGGGCGGGACGCAACAGCGACGCACCGATGATGTAACAGACGTAGAAGAAAACGAGCAGGAATCCCGGGAGCACACCGGCGAGAAAGAGGTCGCCGATGGAGGTTTCCGTCAATATGCCCCACACGATCATCAGCACACTAG
>CAMPGR010000003.1 GCA_946885605.1 uncultured Pseudomonadota bacterium | reverse complement strand
AAGCGCTCGCCAAGGCAAAAGCCTTGCCGGACTATTGGGCCAAGCAGGACGCCGCCCCGTCGCGGAAAAAGACTGCCGCGTAAGTCTTACGCGGCCTTGAGTTTGCCGCCGCTCGCGGCAACGAGCCCCGGCACGCGGGAGGCGCGCACGAGCACATATCCTTCGAACATGCGCCGCTGCGTGCGGTAGAACGCGCCCTGCTCCGCGTGCCACTTCCCGTCCTTCTGCGTGACGGTTGCAGCAACGGTCAGGATGCCGGACGGCATCGCGATCCTGATTTCTGATTCCGGGATGTCGTTGCGGCGCGTAAGCTCGTGCACGATGCTTCCTTCGATGCGCGCGGCAACCGCGGTGCATAGCGTTACCGTCAAGGGCAGCGCGCGATGCGGCTGGCCGTTCGAGAGCATGCGCGCCGTAAGATCGACTCCCGCAGCGGTGATCTTCTCCCCTGCCAGCGTCGCCGCATCCTGAGGTCCGCTCACGAAACCGACGAAAGGCACGGTGCGCTTTGCGGCGGCTTCTTCCGGCGTCTTTGCTATACCCATCGCAACCGAGGCGGCAATGCGGATCGCGGCGAGCTTCTTGAGAAGCTCGGCGTTGCGGTCGAGTTCCTCGGGCATTTCGGTTCCCTTGAGGCCGAGGTCCGCCGCGTCGAGGAAGCACGTTGCGTTCGCCGCATCGATAAGGGACGCCTTGAAGTTTCCGTAACCTGGCACATCGAGCATGTCCATCACGTTACCGGTGGGTAGCAGCCTGCCCGTTGTCGCGCCGCCCGGCTCCCGGAATTCGAGCCGCACCGGCGCCCCGGTTCCCGACACGCCCGGAATCGCAAGATCGCCATCGACCGCCGCCTGACCGTCGTCGAGCGCAAAGCGCGACCAGATGATCTTCCTCGTGTTCGTGTTGTGGATGCGCACGAGCGCTTCCTTCCCGGACACCTTGACGAGCCCTTCATCGACGGCGAAGGGGCCCATCGCGGAAGACATGTTGCCGCAGTTGCCGCTGTAATCGACGGCTGCGTCTTTCACCTGCACCTGCGCGAACGTGTAGTCGACGTCGGCATCGGGCCGCGTCGAAGGCCCGACCACGCACACCTTCGACAGGGAGGAAATGCCTCCGCCCATGCCATCGAGCTGACGGCCGTACGGATCGGGACTGCCGATCGCGGCGAGGAAAATTTCGTTCCACAACGCACGCTCCCGCGGCAGGTCGCGGGCGTGAAAGACCACCGCGTTGCTGGTGCCGCCGCGCATGAACACCGCGGGAATTTTGAGTTGCTTCATCGCTGGTCTCCCGGAAAGCCGGCCTTCTGCCTCATTCTAATCCCGAAGTACAACTCCATCATCATCACCGCCTTGCATGCAGGACCTTGCGCTTCGCGGCCGCTTTGCCGGACAGCAGCGCCAGCAACGACGCAACGCCGCGCGGCGTCTGCCGCTCCAGCGCATCGAGAGAATTCAGCACGCGCTCGATGCGCCTGCGGTCGAGCACCGTTGCGAGGCAGTCGCGCAGCTTGACTTCATGCTCCTCCGGGGCGAGCGGCGGCTGCCCCCACGCGCCGCGCGGCCCCAGGCACCCTGCGCTCAACTTGGAACCGTCACGCATGTCCACGTCGAGGGTGACATGCATGCCGATCCATTCACCGGGAATTGCCGAATCCTGCACGAGCTCGATCTTTCCGAGCAGCGCCACCATGTCGGAGCGGGCGCGGCGCGCGTCGGTAAAGCTCGCTATGGTGACGGCTCCGTCGAGCAAAGCGGCCGCTGCCGTGTACTGGAAACTGAACTTGCCCTCGAGACCGCTTGCGGGCTGAGGCCGGTCGCAGTACTTCATCACCGGGGCGCGGATCACGACGCGCCCGATCTTTGCTGGATCGTCGATCTGGGGATGCAGCTCCAGCGCTGCCGTGATGGTCCAGTGGGTGGCGAATTGCGAGGGAAAAAGCTTGATCGCCAATCCGGGATCGACGACGCGAAACGGTTTGCCGTAGGCGAGGAGCTTGTCGTGGTCGAAATCGTCCGGATAGAACGTCGCGGCAAACCCACGCGGTGCCTCCAATACAGCGGGATGCGCGGTGAAGCCGCGGCTTGCGAGCAACGCGGCGTCGACCCCCGCAGCGGCGGCGTAACCGCAGTGCGTGCTCTTCGTCATCGAGCCGACATTCGCGAGCAGCGAGCCCGCGCGCGAGGCGGCGATGCCGAGCGCGTGAGCGAGCTTTTGGCCGTCGAGCCCGAGGAGATGTGCGGCCGTGACTGCAGCGCCCAGGACTCCTGCGATGCCCGGCGGATGGAAGCGCAGTTTCTCCGGCTTGAACTGGTTCGCCGCGAGCTGCACCCGGCCCTGGATCTCCATGCCTTTTGCGACAGCCGCGACCACTTCGCGGCCGTCGCGCCCGTGCGCTTCCGCGAGCGCAAAGGCGGCCGGGACGACGGGCGACACCGCATGCGTGGGCGGGAGCCACATCGGCTCGAAATCGAGGACGTGGGTCGCCGCGCCGTTCACATAGGAAGCGTGCACCGCGGAGGTCCGGTAGCCGCCGTTCCAGACCGTCGACTCCGGTTTGCCCCCGAGGCTTTTGACGTGCGCGGAGAGCAGCTCCACGGGACGTTCCCGGCTCCCCGCGATCGCCACCGCCACGCCGTCCTTGATCGCCTGCTTCACGCGCTGCACGCACTCGGCGTCCAGCGTTTCGAAGCGGGTCGCGGTGATGATCTCGCAAAGCTCGTGCGTGAGCATCAGGACGCGGTGCGTGGCGCGTCGGGCGCTACGGCGGGCGGCTCGGATGCCATGAGACATCGCGCATCGAGCGCTTCGACGCCGGGAAAACGGATAAGCGCCATCAACGCGACCACTTCGTTCCTCGGCATCTCCAGCGTTCGCCGTATATTGACTGCTTGTATTAAGTTCACTTTATGGACCGGTCGGCGGCCCGCGCCAGAATTTCGTTTTGGCAGGCGTTTCCTGCTATTCTAGTGCACCCGGCGCAGCGGCGGAAACCGCCGGCGGCGGCTCCCATCGATCATTCAAGCGGGAAAGAGTCCAGAACATGAAAAGTGCATCGCGAAAAGCGAGCGTCACCCGGCTGCGCGCCACACGGGTGCCGCGCGGGATGTCCGAATCCGAATGGCAGGCGCGCCTCGATCTCGCGGCCGCTTTCCGTCTTGCCGCGATCCAGGGCTGGACCGACATGCTGGGCACGCATTTCTCGCTGCGCGTACCGGACACCGACGACCAGTTCCTCATCAATCCCTACGGCATGCTCTTCGAAGAGATCACCGCTTCTTCGCTGATCAAGATCGACACCGAAGGCAACAAGCTGTCCGAGTCGCCGTACGAAGTGAATCGCGCCGGCTTCGTGATCCACAGCGCGATACACATGGGCGCGCGCGACGCGCACTGTGTCATGCATTGTCATACCACCGCCGGCGTAGGCGTCGCGACGCAGAGACAGGGGCTGCTGCCGATCACACAGATGGCATTGACGGTGCTTGGGGAAACCCGTTATCACGATTACGAAGGTGTGGCCGACAACGAGGACGAGCGCCGGCGCATCGTCGAGGATCTTGGCGACGGTACGGTGATGATCCTGCGCAACCACGGCACGCTCACGATCGGTGCAACGGTCGGGGAAGCGTTCGCGCGGATGTATCGCATCGAACGCGCGTGCCGCTTCCAGCTCGCGGCGCTCACCGGGGGCGCGGAGCCGAACGCAATACCGAAGGAAGTCGCTGACTACACGATCCAGCAGGGCCGCGACATCAATCGCAGCGGGCGTGGGGCGGGCGGCAAGCTCATGTGGGCGGCGCTCAAGCGCAAGCTCGACCGCGAAGATCCGGACTACGCCGCGTAGTTTGCTGTGCCGAGTAAATTTCCCCTCCTCCGATGAAGGAGGGGATTGAGCGTTGCCCGCGATCTATCTCGTTACACTGCTCACGCTGATCGCGCAGGGCTGCCACATGGGCAGCCGCATGGTTGCGTCGCTCTTCGCGATCGAGCTCGGCGCGAACCCGCTGCTGATCGGCGTGCTGATTTCCGCCTACTCCGCGTTTCCGCTGCTGCTCGCCGTCTATTCCGGTCGGCTCTCGGACCGCTTCGGTGCGCGCCGCCCCATGATCGCCGGCACCGCTATACTCGCGTGCGGCCTCATCATTCCCTATCTGTGGCCGAAGCTGCCGGCGCTCTACATCTCCGCGGTGTTGATCGGCATCGGCTTCATCTTCTATAACGTTTCGGCGCAAAACCTTGCCGGCGCGCTCGGCACGCCGGAAGCGCGCACGCGCAACTTCAGCACGCTCGGCCTCGGGTATTCGGGCGGCCACATGGTCGGTCCGCTCATCGGCGGCTACGCCATCGACTACTATGGCTTCCCGACCGCCTATCTCGCCTATGCCATCCTCATGGCGCTCGCTTTGATCGTGCTTCTGGCGAGCCGCCGGGCCGACACCGCAAGCCGCGCGGAGATCGGGGAACGGAAGAGCACGCTGCAATTGCTGCAGAGCCCCCGGCTCCGCCGCGCGATCATCGTGAGCGGGCTCGTGGTCACCGGCTGGGATCTCTACGGCTTCTATGTGCCGATCTATGGACACTCCATCGGGCTTTCCGCCTCCACGATCGGCGTCATCCTCGGCGTATTCGCCGTCGCCTCTTTTGTGGTGCGCATCGTCCTGCCGCTGTTCACCCGCCGCTATGGCGTCGAACGGGTCCTTTCCATCGCGATGTTCGCCGGCGCCGCGGCTTTTCTGCCCTTCCCCTTCATCGAATTCGTGCCGGCGCTGCTCGCGCTCTCCTTCGCGATCGGGTTCGCGTTGGGCTGCGGGCAGCCGCTCACGCTGAACATCGTCTACAACCGCTCACCGGCGGGGCGCTCGGGAGAAGTCACGGGATTGCGCCTCACCATCAACAACATCACGCATATCGGCGTGCCGCTTGCAGCGGGCGCGCTCGGCACAGCGCTCGGCGTCGCACCGGTGTTCTGGGTGAGCGGCGCAATACTGGCGGCGAGCGGGCAACTTTCGCGCACGAGCTGAAACATGGCGCCCATCATTCTGCTGAGCCTCGCGATCCATAGCTGCTATCTGGGGAGCAAGGTGGTGCTCTCGCTCTTCGCGCTGGAACTGGGCGCGAACCAGTTCACCGTGGGCGTACTCGCGGCGCTCTACGCGGTCATGCCGCTCGCGCTCGGCATCTATTCCGGTCGGCTCGCCGACACGCGCGGGATGCGGCTTCCGCTCATGGTCGGCGCAGCATGCACCGGGCTTGCCATGCTGACCGGATTTCTCTGGCAGCAGTTGAGCGGGCTCGTCGCGGTGTCGATCCTGGTGGGCGCGGGGTTCGTCTTCTTCAACGTTGCGATCCAGAACCTGACCGGCGCGTATGGCAAGCCGGAGCAGCGCGCGCGAAATTTCGCCTGGCTCTCGATGGGCTACTCGGTTTCCGCCTTCATCGGGCCGATGTTCGCGGGCTTTTCCATCGACCACGCCGGCCATGGCATGACGTTCCTGTTCTTCGCTGGGTTCACCTTGCTGCCGATCGCCATTCTCGCGTTCAAACCCTCGCTCACCGAAATCACCGCGCAACCCGGGGATGAAGGAAAACGGAGTGCCTTCGACCTTCTCCACAACGCCACGCTGCGCCGGCTCATTTTCGTGAGCGGCCTGTGCGTAGCGTCGGCGGAGCTGTTCGCTTTCTACGTGCCGGTTTTTGCGCATTCGATCGAACTCTCGGCCTCGACGATCGGCATCATTCTGGGTGCTTATGCCGCAGCGGTGTTCGTAAGCCGTTTCATGCTCCCCGCGCTGCTACGCCGGTTCCGCTCCGAGCAGATCATGTTCGCATCCATGCTGGTCGCCGCGTGCGCCTTCGCCGTATTTCCTTGGCTCCGCAATGTCTACGCGCTGATGGCCGCCGCGTTCGTGATCGGCGTGGGCACCGGCTGCGCCCAGCCGGTGCTGATGGCGCTCTCTTACGAAAAATCACCCGCGGGGCGCACCGGTGAAGTGACGGGCCTGCGGTTGACCGCGAACAATGTCGCGCGCATAACCATACCGCTCATCTCCGGCGCAATAGGCATGGCGGTCGGCGCCGCGCCGGTATTCTGGATGAACGCCATCAACCTCGCATTCGTGAGCTATCTTTCGCGCAAGTAGAACCATCCAGCGTTTCACATCGCGAATTCGAACATCAGGAACTCCCGAGTCGCCTTGCGGTCGTTCCCTTGGTTCTCGACTAAGCTCAAAGGGAGGGGCTCGGTGTTCCGTTCCGCCAGTATTTTTCTTGTTCTTGTCGTTGCGAGCTGTGCTGTTTCGGCGCAGACGATTTCGAAACCCGATGGCTTGTGGCGCGGCACACTCGGTGCGGGGATGACGGCAGCGTCGGGGAATACAGAGTCCACGACCGTCAACGTGAGCACCGATGCCGTGAAAGAAACGGAATACGACAAGCTGAGCGGCTATTTACAGGCGCTGTATGGAACGCGCGAGGCGAACGGCGGCAGCGAGCGCACCTCCGAGCTGGTACGTACCGGAGCGCGCTACAACCGCGACACCGACCGCGTCCTCTTCGGCTTCGGATCGCTCGACTTCGAGCGCAATGGGCTGATCGATCTCAAGCTGAGGAGCGTATTCGCCGGCGGCATCGGGGCGCACATCCTGAAACGCGAGGACTTCACCTTCGACGTCTCAACCGGCCCGGCGTACAACCGCGAGGATTACGACGCCCTCACCCGCGACGCGGTGGAATGGCTCGTCGGGGAAGAGTCGGTTCACAGGATTACTCCGGGCGTGTCCTTCAGGCAGCGGCTGACGTACTACGCCAACTTGCGGGACACCGGGGAGTACCGCCTGATATTCGATGCCGGCTTCGTCTTCGAGATCACGAAACGGTGGAACGCCACCATTACGCTCAACGACCGCTACCAGAGCAATCCCTTGCCGGGCGTGAACAAGAACGACGTGCTGCTGGTGACGGGCTTTCAGTACGCGTTCAACCCCTAAACGGGAACCCCGCAGCGCTGGTCAGGTCCGGGCCGCGCTCCGTCCGGCGATGCGCCCGAAGACGGCTCCCGACATCAAGCCCGTGCCGAGCGGGTAGTTGTAATGGAAGAGCCCGCCCACCATCTCGCCGCATGCGTAGAGGCCGGGGATCGGCTTCCAGTCGGTCGCGACGACCTGCGCATCGGCGTTCACCTTGACGCCGCCGAAGGTGAAGGTGATGCCGCCCGTCACGGGATAGGCCACGTACGGCGGCGTGTCGAGCTTCTGCGCCCAGTTGGTCTTGGGTGGATCGATGCCTTCGGTGTGCAGGCCGTCGAGCACCGCCGGGTTGAACGGCCCGCCGCGCGCGCACGCGGCGTTGTATTCATTGAGCGTCTTCATCGCCTGCCTGGGGTCGACCTTGAGCTGCTTCACCAGCCCTTCCAGCGTATCGGACTTGAACGGCTCGCTCGTCGAGTAGCGCGGCTCGAGCAGGCTCAGCACCTTGCTGTCGAAAATCTGGTACACGAGGCTGCGCGGCTGCTTCAGGATCAGGCCGCCGTACTTGGCGTAGGTGAAGGAATTGATGTCCGCGCCTTCGTCGATCCAGCGCCTGCCCTCGATGTTGATCATGACGCCGAGGAAGTACGACAGCCGATTCGTTTTGTCGGTGAGATGCTGCACCCCGTAGTCCGGTGCTTCGGCATTGATCGGCGTTGCGTGACAGCCGCCCCAGTGGCCCCACGGCATCGCGCCGATGTCGAGCGCCATTTTCAGCCCGTCGCCATAGTTGAAGTTGGAGCCGCGCACCTTGGCGTGATCCCACGGGTCTCCGAGATAGAGCCGCCGCCACGCGGGATTCGTCTCGAAACCGCCGCAGCCCAGCACGACGGCTTTCGCATGTATGGTTTCGATGCCGTTCGGCCCGCGCGCGACGATGCCGTTGACCCGTCCGCTCTCGGCCTGCGTGAGCCGCTGCGCGCCGGTTTCGTAGCGGATCTCGATGCCCATCTTCTCCGCAGTCTCGAACCATGTTTTCGAAAGCCCGACGCCCTCATGCACGGTGCGGATCATCGCCCCGCGCGGCCATTTCACTTCGTTGCCGACTTTCACGCCCATGACCGAAAGCGCCAGCTCGAATTCCATCCTGCCGGCCTCCTGCAGCCAGCACATGGTGTCGTAGGAGTTTTCGATGAGGAGGGTGGAAAGCTCGGGATCGCTGCGATCCTGGGTGACGCGCATCAGGTCGGCCCGAAAGGCTTCGACGGGATACGGCTGCACGCCCTTGTGGAAGCCGGGGTAGTCGCGCTCGGCGTTCGGCACGAAGCGATCGAGCTCCGAGACATCATCGTAGATGAAGCGGAACACCGCGCCGCTGAAGTGCGTGTTGCCCCCGCGCTTCTCCTTCGGCGCTTTCTCCAGCACGAGAACGCGTTTCGCCCCGTTCTCCTTCGCGGAAACGGCGGCGCTGAACGCGGCATTGCCCGCGCCGGCGACGATGACGTCGTAATCCATGATGCGAAACTCCCTTCGTGGTCTCGTGGGTGTGCTATTGCGAGGCGGCGCGACCGGATGGTGGACTTCGCACCTGCCGGCAACGGGTGCCGCGAGTATGCGTTTGCCCGCAAAACGGTGTCAAGGCGGACTGGATGGAATGACAGCCACGGAGCTTGAAACTACAATCGTCGAAGCGCCGCGTCCTGAGGCGCCCGACGTAACGAGCTTTTTTCGCAGAGGAGCGCCATGAATTTGGATCGTCGCGCCGTTGTCGCGCCCACCCGCGAACTCGCCGCCTGGGTCGCCGGGCTGCGCTACAGCGATCTTCCCCATCGGACAAAAGAGGTTGTGCGCTGCGCGCTGCTCGACACGCTCGGCTGCGGCGTATACGGATACGGCACGTCGTGGGCCAGTATGCTGCTCTCCTGGGCGGACGCGGGCGGCGCGAAGGAGGAGTCCACGGTCTGGGGCAAAACGCAACAGTCACTGCGCGCAGCCGACGCAGCGCTCGTGAACGGCACCGCCGCGCACGCCTTCGAGCTCGACGACTATCACAACGCGAAGCTTCATCCCGGCGCGGTGGTCGTGCCGGCAGCGGTCGCGATGGCGGAAAAATTGAACGCAAGCGGCGAACGGCTCCTCGTCGCGATTGCAGCCGGCTATGAAGTCATGATCCGCTCGAGCCTTGCGCTCAATCCTTCCGCGGCACGGCTTCGCGGCTGGCATCTCACCGGCGTGTGCGGTCCCTTCGGCGCAGCGGCGGCCTGCGCTTCGTTGCTCGGCCTTGATGAGGAGCGCACCGCCTGGGCGCTCGGCCTTGCGGGCACCCAAGGTGCCGGCCTCTGGGCGTTCAACGCGGACGGGACGATGAGCAAGCGGCTGCACGCCGGCAAAGCCGCGCATTCGGGGGTCCTCGCTGCCGAGCTTGCTGCGCTCGGATTCACCGGCCCGACCCGAATTTACGAGTATGACGATGGCGGCGTGCTGAAGGCATTCTCGGACGCTTCCGACCCCGCGCCGCTCACGAAAGACCTCGGCAATCACTATCACCTCGACAGCACGTCGATCAAGCCGTATTCCTGCTGCGGCAGCACGCACGCCTACGTCGATGCGGCGCTCGCATTGCGGCGAAAGCTCGGCGCGCCCTGGGATGTAAAACGCCGCGTGAGAATCGGTGTCAGCAAGGTCGTGGACGTTCAGTGCGGGTTCGCGTATGTCCCGAGTTCCGCGCTCAATGCGCAGATGAGCCTGCGCTATATCGTCGCCACGGCGCTCGTGGACGGCCAAGTGCTGCCCGCGCAGTTCACCGACAGGCGGATTGCCGACCCCGTCCTCACAGCGCTGGCTGGAAGATTCGAGCTCGTGCCCGATTCCGAGCTCGACCGGCTCTATCCCGCGCACTTCGCGGGATGGGTGGCCGCAGAAGCGAATGGCGACTGGTTGCGCATCGATGTGCTCGACCCCTCGGGATCGCCGGCCGCGCCGATCGACGCGCGCGGCGTCACGAATAAATTCCGCGGCATCAATCCGCAACTGCCGGTGGAAAAAATCGCCGCTGTTGCGCTCGACATGCAGAGGCATACCGTTCGCGAATTGCTGAACCTGCTGGCTCACTGACGGGAGGAGATGATGAAGCATCGGCGCCTGGGGAGTCTTGCGTTATCGCTTTTCATGCTCGGCGGCGTGCCGCTTGCCGTGTTCGCACAGAAAACACAGTATCCGGACAAGCCGGTTCGCTTCGTCGTCCCGTTCGCGCCGGGCGGCGGCACCGACATTATCGCGCGCGCCATGGCGCAAAGACTCTCAGAGGCCTTCGGGCAGTCGGTCGTGGTGGACAATCGCGGCGGTGCGGGCGGCACGATCGGCGCGGAGATCGCCGCCAAGGCCACGCCGGACGGTTACACCATGATCATGGTGTCCGGGAGCTACGGCGTGAACGCGGGGCTCTACAAGCTGCCGTACGATCCGCTGAACGGCATCGATACCGTCTCGCTGGTGGGAACGACCCCCTTCATCCTCGCGGTCAACCCGTCGGTGCCGGTAAAGAACGTGAAGGACCTGATCGCGCTCGCCAAGGCGAAACCCGGCTCGCTCAACTATGCCTCCACCGGAACGGGCGGCATCACGCACATGGCGACCGAGCTCTTCCGCCTGATGGCGAACGTCAATATTGCGCACATCCCGTACAAAGGCACGGGTCCGGCCTTGAACGATGTGATCGGCGGGCAGGTCCAGATGATTTTCGGCGCGATCCTCGCAACGTTGCCGCACGTCAAGAGCGGCAAGCTGAAGGGCCTTGCCGTCACAGGGCCCGAGCGCACGGACGCCGCGCGTGAACTGCCCACGGTGTCCGAATCCGGACTTCCGGGCTATGAAGTCACCCTGTGGTATGGCGTATGGGGTCCGAAAGGGCTGCCCAAGGAAGTGATCCGGCGCTGGAACGCTGAACTGGTCAAGGTACTGAAGTCGCCCGACATGAAAGCGCGCCTGGCGACACAGGGCCTGGAAGCCGTGGGCAGCACGCCCGAGCAGTTCCGTGCGCACTTGAAGGCCGAAATCGCGAAGTGGGCAAAAGTGATCAGGGATGCGAACGTCAAGATCGGCAGTTGAGCGCGGGTTTGAACGTCACACTGCGGACTGAGCAAGCGACGCCTCCCGGCGCACCGAAATGGAGGGGAAGCGCATGAATTCGATGGACCGGATGCTCGCCCGCTGGCGCGCCGAGGGCGTGGCGCTGAACGACGGCGGTTCCATGATGCAGATCGAGTCGCTGGAGCGGCTCATCGGCAACGCGCTGCCCGAAGACATGCGAACCTTCTACACTGCGGCCAACGGCATGGCCGATTACCAGCACGATCCGCGCATGGTCTCGGTGTGGTCGCTGGAACGCGTCGTGCGCGAGCGCAACATTCTCGAGGGAGAGGACGAGTGGGGGTCGTACCAGGACCTTGCCTTTGCGGACGTGCTCTATTCGGCGTGGCACTTTCGCCTGCGCGTGCGTGAAACGGGCGGCATGGTGGTGCTCGCCGAACTCACCCAAGAGGAGTTTCCGAGCCTCTACGCCGTCTTCGATGCGTTCCTGCAGCGGCCGGGAAGCCTCGGCCTCGTTGCGGTCCCCGCCGAGGGCATCTGAAACCCACGCGGCACCGCGCGTTGCGTCGCGCGTTTCAGTCCCTTCCGGCAGCGTCCTCGAGCAGCCACGCCCCTTCCTTTTGCGCGACCCGCTCTTCCCGTTCCAGCTTGATCAGATGAGCATGCAGCGATCGCCGCGCGACCGGGTGCAGGCGCGCAGGCGTATCGGAATAAACGATCGGCAGCAGCTCATCGAGTGTCGCGGGATTTTTTCGCGCAAAGGCGTCGATCACCTTCTGCTCGCGCTTCAGGCGATGGGCGATCAACCGGCGCGCTTCCTCGTGCGGCGGCTCGATGAGATGCCCGTGTCCCGGCGCGATGGCCGCGAGTTCGAGCGTGAGCAGGCGCTCGAGCGAATTCAAGTACGCCTGCATGTCGCCGTCGGGCGGCGAGATGACAACGGTCGAGCCCTGCATCACGTGGTCGCCGGTGAAGAGGAGCTTCCGCTCTTCGAGCAAATAGCACAGATGGTTCGAGGCGTGGCCCGGGGTGTGGATCGCGCGCAGGCGAAACTCTGCCCCTTCCACGCAATCGCCGTCGCGCAACGCCCGGTCCGGCGCGAAGGCCGTATCCTGGCGTCCGTCCGACGGCACAGCCGCGAAGCCGCATAGCTGCGCGCCGGTCGCCGCCTTGAGCGCACGCGCACCGGGAGAATGATCGAGATGCGTGTGCGTGCAGAGGATCCATTTGAGCCGGCTGCCGACCGCCTGCAGCAGCGCGTCGAGATGCGCATCGCTCTCGGGTCCGGGGTCGATCAGCGCTAGCTCCTCGCGCCCGATGATGTAGCTGTTCGTCCCGGGCCCCGTCATGACACCCGGGTTGGGCGCAGTGACGCGCACGACGAGGTCGTTGAGCCGGGTGGCGGCGCCCGGAACTATATCTCCCATCGTCCCTGCCCTTCTGCGTTGGCCGCCTCCTCGTAGCCCGGTTCTCCGGGCAGGACCCGGCGGCCGTCTTTCGTAATACGCGGCAGCATCGCAGGTATCTCGTGCAGAGCGCGCAGCGCCGCGGTCAACTCCTCCACCGACCCGTAGCGCACGAAGGTTTCGAGCGTCTTGATGGTCGGCGTGCGCATGTTGAATTCTCCCCGGCCATGGGCGGCGAGCGCGGCCGCCGGTTGCACCCAGACGTGATCGATCGCTTCGACGTTGTCGTGGAGCGGTTCCTGCGCCGCCGGGGCCGGCGCGAGGAAAAAGCGCGTGTCGTAGCGGCGCGGGGCGCCGACGGGCGTGATCCAGTGGCTGAAGTACAGGAGTTGATCCACCGCGAGGCGCAATCGTTCCGACGTCACGAACGGGATGAAGCGGCAATGGCCCGCGTTGAGCGCGTGGCGGTGCACGCGAAAGCGCTCGATGACGGCCGGCTGGTCGAGCGCAACCATCCTTCCGCGCGCATCGCGCGCGAGCAGAATGCCGGCCTCTTCGAAGGATTCGCGTATGGCTGCGATCCAGTATGCGAGCCCCAGCGCGCCGCTCGCCGTTTCGTCGTCGAGCCGCTCGCACCGCGCAGCGGCTTCGTGCGTATAGTCGTCCGGGTCGAGTGCGCCGCCCGGGAACATGTACATGCCGGGCATGAAGCCGGACTGGAAGTTCCGCTGCAGCATGAGCACTTCCAGCCCGTTATCGGAATCGCGCACGAGCGTAACGGTCGCGGCAGGCAGGGGTTTCAGTTGTGAAGTCACCGGTGCGCCCTTGTCCTCATCGGTGAGTCAACGATGCGCAATCCTAGACGTGCCCGTACTTCGCGAGCACCTGCTCGAGCGTCGCGCCGGCATCGAGCTCGGCGCGGATGCGCGCTTCCATCGCGGTCAACCGCTCCGCTTCGTTCAGCACCTTCTCCACCACGTCGTAGGGCACCACGATCACGCCGTCGACATCGCCGAGCACGAAATCGCCGGGGTTGACGATGACGTGCTGCTTCGTTGCGCCGGGAAGGTAGGCCGGCACCTGCCAGGCGGTCACTTTCCAGCGCCCGATCGACTGCACCGGCGTGCGGTAGCGCGCGTACACCGGGAACTGCTGCTTGCCGATCCATTCAATGTCGCGAATGCCGCCGTCGACGAGCGCGCCCGTGCACCCCCGGAGCTTCATGCCGAGCGCGATCAGCTCGCCGAAGAAGCAGATGCCTTCACCGGAACCGCTCCACACGCTCACGCACCCGGGCTTTATGCCGTCCACGGCCTTCATCTTGTCGGGGTCCCCGCTTCCGGCATACGGCCGCATCTCGCCGCAGAGGGTATAGGCCCATCCTGCGAGCTTCCCGCCGCCGGCAGGGTACGGCGCGAACGCCGGCGCTATGCCCTGGTGGAAGTAACCGAGCGTATCGAGCACGTCCGCGACCGTCGCCGCGTCCACGGCGAGATAGCGCTGGCGGATGGCTTCCGCTTCGCGGCTGCCGGGAACGTAGAGGTCGGACATGGGAACTCGCCTCGCTCCGCTTCAAGTGCCGTACCGGACAGGGCTCTTCGCCGCCGCCAATGCCGCGAGCGCGCTGTAGCAGGCAAGCCACGCCGTCTTCGGATTGTCCGGCGCGGGCACATTCTCGAGCTTTACGCTGAGATGGCCGCTTGCGCCGCGCACTTCGATGAAATGCGTATTGTATTTGAGCGCGGGGTCGGCCACGACCTTGAGCCGCGTGCGCTCGAAGCCGATCCCGGAGAGGGCGAGCACCGCGGCGATGTTCACGTTCGCGGGAAAATGGGGGACGCCCTCGCGCGCGCTGCCTTCGAACAGCACGAAGGGCTCACGCAGCGCGTCGAGATCCACTTCGAGCTTTTCGACGTAGGGAATTCCCTTCCATGCAGCGGGCGGCTTGGTGACGGCGATCGTTACGGTTTCCACTCCGGCGAGGCATGCCGCCTTCAGCGCATCGAGCCCGCCGATTCCTCCCGAAGGGACGTAGAGCAGCGCCCCGCTCCGCCGCGCGGCGGACTCGAGCGCTTCGCGCAGCGCGTCGTCGCAGAAGGCGCCGCCGGAGAGCACGATGAGCGCAATGCCCCGTTCGAGTATCGTCGCCGCATGAGCGCGTACCGCATCGTGTGAGGCCGCTTCCACCACGACCTCCGGGTGCTGAGCGATGAGCGCCTCGAGGGTCGTCACGAAGGCGGCGCCGTACGCTTCGGCCAGCGCCTTGCCGCGCGAGGCAGTACTCCGGCCGAGAATCGCGACGACGCTTGCATCGCGCAGTGCGCCGCGGCCCGCGTGCTCGAGAACCAGGCGCGCAATCGTGCCCCCGCCGATAATGCCTACCCGCATGGTCCTGTTGGCATGATGATCGATCGTTGGGAGTAGCGTTGAGGACGGCTGCAACGTGCGCCGCAGACAAGGGTTCAGCTCACGCAACCCGCCACCACCGCTTTACCGGGTTCAACGAGCTCCGGAATCGCGACGCCGTTCCGGATTGCGGTCATCTCGGCAAGGATGGCGATCGCGATTTCCGGCGGCGTCCTGGCTCCGATCTTGAGTCCGACCGGCCCGTGAAGTCGCGCAATCTCCGCTTGCGAAAGATCGAATTCCGCGAGCCGGTGCCGCCGCGCATCGTTATTCTTGCGCGAGCCAATCGCCCCCACGTAAAAAGCCGGCGACTTGAGCGCTTCGAGCAGCGCGAGGTCGTCGAGCTTGGGATCGTGCGTGAGCGTCACGACGGCGCTGTGGCCGTCGAGGTTCATTTCCGTGACGACGTCATCCGGCATGCCGCGCTTCAGCTCGACCCCGGGCACGTCCCAGGTGTCCGCGTACTCCACACGCGGATCGCATACCGTCACCTGATAGTCGAGCGCCTGGGCCATCTGCGCGGTGTACTTCGAAAGCTGCCCGGCACCGATGATGAGCAGCCGCCAGCGCGGCCCGTGCACGCTGATGAGTTGGGCACCGTCGAAAGTGAGCTGATCCTGCCACTTGGCCGGCCCGATGGCCACGCGCCCCGACTCCATGTCGAGCGTGCGCTTGACGAGCTCGTAGCGCTCCACGCGCTCGAGGAGCTCATCGAGGCCGCTCTGCGCATTCAGCGCCTCGACGACGAGCTCCAGCGTGCCGCCACACGGCAGCCCGAAGCGTTTCGCTTCTTCAGCGGTGATGCCGTACTTCGCGGTGACGGGCTTGTCCTTCACGAGCTCGCCGGTGCGCACGAGCGCGATCATGTCGTCCTCGATGCATCCACCGGAGACCGAGCCCGCCACCATGCCGTCATCGCGAATCGCGGTCAGCGCGCCGATCGGGCGCGGCGCAGAGCCCCAGGTCTTCACCACGGTCGCCAGCACAACGCGATGTCCCGCCTTGATCCAGTCCCGCGCGCTTTTCAACACCTGAAGGTCGACGCTGTCCACGACTCGTCTCCGCTGGCTCATGCCCCGTGCGAGGGCTGTCCTAGGGTAGAGCATGCTCGCGCGCGGGGTCAAGCGAGCGAGCCGGATGTTAAACTCGCGCTTTCGCACGCATGACAGGAATTGCGCATGGAAATGACCGGAGAGCAGCTCGTTCCCCTTTCCCAGGATGCAACGTGGCGCGCGCTGAATGACATCGCGATACTGAAGGAGTGCATCCCCGGTTGCGAGAGCATGGAGAGAATCGCCGATAACGAGTATCAGCTCACCATGCTGGCCAAGGTCGGCCCGGTGAGCGCGAAGTTCAAGGGCAAGATGACGCTCGCCGAAATCGACGCGCCGAACTCGTACAAGCTCGTGTTCGAGGGCCAGGGCGGCGTTGCAGGCTTCGCCAAGGGACAGGCCGACGTGCGGCTCGCGCCGGAAAACGAAGCGACACGGCTGAGCTATGCGGTGAAAGCCATGGTGGGCGGCAAGCTCGCGCAGGTGGGCTCGCGTTTGATCGATGGCGTCGCCCGCAAGACCGCCGAGCAGTTCTTTTCCGCGTTCAACCAGCGTGCAAGCGGCGCGCCCCAGCGTTCGGCCCCCGCCCAATGAGGCCGCGTTGCCGCCCACCCTGCACACGGCTAGACTACGGCGGCGTTTCGCTCAACCGCTTCGAGCCGGGAGGTCGACGACAATGCTGAAGATCTGGGGGCGCAAGAACTCGATCAACGTGCAAAAGGTGTTGTGGTGCTGCGCCGAGCTGGGCATCAAATACGACCGCATCGACGCCGGCATGGAGCACGGCGTCAATAACACGCCCGAATACCGCGCGATGAACCCCAACGGGCTCGTGCCGACCATCAATGACGAAGGCTTCATCCTCTGGGAATCCCACGCGGTCCTGCGTTATCTCTGCGGCCGCCACGGCCTCGGCACCCTGTGGCCGGCGACCCCGCGCGCCTTCGCGGAAGCCGACCGCTGGATGGAGTGGTACAACACCACGCTCTGGCTCAATCTGCGTCCGGTATTCTGGAATCTCGTTCGCGTCGTGCCCGAGAAGCGTGACATGGCGCTCGTCAACGAAAGCGTCAAGCGGCTCGCCGCAAACTTCGAAATTGCGGATGCGCACCTCGCGAGGAACCCGTACTTCGGTGGCAAGGATTTCACCATGGGCGACATTCCCATGGGGGTCGCGGCATTCCGCTGGTTCAATCTGCCGATCGACCGGCCCGCGCTGAATAACCTCGCGGCGTGGTTCGACCGTATCACGCAACGCCCCGCGTTCAGGGAACATTGCGCCGCGCCGCTGACGTGACGCGACGCCCCTCGCCGTGTGCCGTCTCGGGGCACGCCATGACAGCGCGCCCGAATTACCGCTATTACGATTTCGTGATGGCGGCGTTCGTCACCGTGCTGATCTGCTCCAACGTGATCGGCGCGGCGAAGATCGTGCAGGTGGAAGTGCCTGTTCTGGGCGCGCTGACATTCGGCGCCGGGGTGCTGTTCTTCCCCATCTCCTACGTTTTCGGCGACATCCTGACCGAAGTCTATGGTTACGCCCGCGCGCGCAAGGTGATTTGGGCGGGATTCGCCGGACTTGTCTTTGCTTCCTTCATGGCCGCGGTCATCGTCGCCTTGCCGCCGGCGCCGTTCTGGGAACATCAGGACGCCTACGAAATCGCGTTCGGCTCGACGCCGCGCATCGTCGCCGCTTCAATCACGGCCTACTTCTGCGGCGAGTTCGTGAATTCCTTTGTGCTCGCGAAGATGAAGCTCTACACGCAGGGCCGATGGCTATGGACGCGCACCATCGGCTCGACGATTGCGGGGGAAGCGGTGGACTCGGCGCTTTTCTATCCCCTCGCCTTCTATGGCAGCGGCATCATCCCGGACGAGAAGCTGCCGGTCGTCATGCTCGCCCAGTTCATCGCCAAGGTCGGCGTGGAGGTGGTGCTTACGCCGATGACATACAAGATCGTGGGAGCGCTCAAACGCGCGGAGAACGAGGACCACTACGATCGCAACACGAACTTCAATCCCTTCACGCTGAAAGCGTAAGCATCCGGTTCCCTGCATCCCGGCTTGCGCCGGGAGACGAGTGGATTTGCCTTGCACTAACCCTTCACGCAGATCACCTGCTTCAGCGTGTGCACGACGTCCACGAGGTCGCTCTGATTCGCCATCACTTCGTCGATGTCCTTGTACGCCGCCGGGATCTCGTCGACGACGTGCTTGTCCTTGCGGCACACCACGCCCGCTGTCTGCTCCGCAACGTCTCTCGCTGTAAAAGCCTTGGTTGCAGCTGAACGGCTCATGCGGCGCCCGGCGCCGTGCGCGGACGACTGGAAACTATCCGCCACGCCTCTTCCGCGCACGATGTAGGAGCGGGCGCCCATGCTTCCCGGGATGATGCCAAGATCACCGGCACGCGCGCGGATCGCGCCCTTGCGCGTCACCCACACATCGCGCCCGTAGTGGTGCTCGCGTTCGACGTAGTTGTGATGGCAGTTCACGACTTCGCTCGCCACTTCGAACGGCGGCAGGTGGCGCTCGAGCGCGGCGAGCACGAGATCCATCATGGCACGGCGGTTGCGGGCGGCATAGGCCTGCGCCCAGTGCACCGCTTCCACGTAATCGTTGAAGTACTCCGCGCCCTCCGGAAAGTACGCGAGATCGCGGTCGGGCAACTGCACCTGCTGGCGCTCCATGTCGCGCCGCGCGAGCTCGATGAAGTACGTGCCGATCGCGTTGCCGACGCCCCGGCTGCCTGAATGGAGCATGACCCAGACGTGCCGCGCTTCATCGAGGCAGACCTCGATGAAATGGTTGCCGCCGCCGAGCGTGCCCATCTGGTACACCCAATTGCGCGTGCGCGGGAAGCGCTTCTCGACCGCGGGGTGCTTTTCCAGTATGCGCCGCAAGCCGCGCTCGAGCGGCCGCGCCGCGTCCTTCAGTTCCCGTCCCTCCTTGTGCTGATCGTGCCCGACCGGCACGTCGCGAACGACCTGGTCGTACACACGCTTCAGCGTCTTCTCGTCCAGCGCGTCCTCAGTGAGCGAAGTGCGGGTCGCGATCATGCCGCAGCCGATATCGACGCCTACGGCCGCGGGAATGATAGCGCGATCGGTCGCAATCACCGATCCCACCGTGGCGCCAATGCCGGCATGCACATCCGGCATCGCGGCGACGTGGTGATACACGATCGGGAGCCGCGAAAGATTGACGAGCTGCTGGCGCGCACCCGCTTCCACGTCGTCGGTGTACACCTTCACCGGCACGCGCCCTTCTTCGATGACCTGCTTGACCGGCATATCAGGATCAGGTGAATGCGCGCGCGAGCGCGAATATTCCGGCGCCGAGGAGCCCGCCGAAAAACAGCAGCTGCATGGCGTAGCTCAACCATGCCTGGTCGATCGACTCGCCGGCCCGCTCGAGGTTCTGGCAGTAAACGATGTAGGGCGAGCGAGAACCCATAATGGGTGTGCGGTCCCACCGCAGATCGACCACCACCTTCGCCAGAAGCGCCGCCGTGAGGATAAGCAGCGCGATCGGCGTCGAAAGCTTGCTGAATCCCAGCATGACCCCGACAAGTGCAGCAAAAATCATAAATGCATCCGCTCGTGACTTCCGGACAATAATGATAGCCGACATCGGGTTTTTGACAGCCGCCCGCCTGGGAATTCCCATGGCGTAGCCCGAATTGCGCAGCGATTCCGGTTCCCGCAAGCGTGCGAGCGCAGTAAGATTGCGGCACGCGAGTCTAGAACCTATAGCATTCATCACGTTTTGGCCACAACGCATCACGCGTCTGTTATCGAGACAGGTTCTAATGATGCAAAGGAATACGATCCGTTACCGTTCGGCGCAAACACTCTTCGGGCGCCCGCTCGTCGCCGTGGCGTTCGGGCCGGACCTGGTGAAGCGCGAGAGGCGCGGCCACGCGCGCGGCATCATCGCGATCGGCGACGTCGCAACCGGCTGGGTTGCGGTCGGTGCCATGGCGCGCGGGTTTCTCGCGGTGGGCGGGCTCGCCTTCGGCGGCATCGCGTTCGGCGGGCTCGCAGTCGGCGTCGTCGGCATAGCGGGTGTGGCGTTCGGCGCGATGGCGCTGGGCGGCCTCGCGATGGGCGGCATCGCGCTGGGCGGGCTGGCAGTGGGCGTCATCGCGGTGGGCGGTCTCGCAATCGGCACAATGGCCTTCGGCGGCATCGCCATCGGCGAGCACGTCGTGTCGGCCGCGCAGCAGGATCCGGTCGCGCTGGAATTCTTCAGGGAACGGCTGCCGTGGCTAAGGCGTTGAGTCGCCGCCAATGAGCCACGACTCAGAGGTGTCACTCGCAACGGCCGGCGCGGGCGGGTTGCGTAATGCAGTCCAAGGGGGACTGGCCGAGCTTTCGCCCGCCTCCTTCGCCATGGTGATGGCGACGGGCATCGTGTCGATCGCCGCGCATTTCCAGGGTCTGGAGTCGCTTGCCGTCGCGCTTTTGTGGCTCAACCTCTTGGCGTGGGCGGTGCTGTGGGTGCTGAGCGTGCTGCGCATGGTACGCCACCCGGCGCGATTTTTCGGCGACATGATCGATCACGTGCGGGGGCCCGGATTCTTCACCATGGTCGCCGGTACGAGCGTCTTGGGCAACCAGCTCGTGATGCTCGCGGACGATTACGGCCATGCGCTCGCCCTATGGGGCATCTCCGTCGCGCTCTGGATCGGGCTCACCTACACCATCTTCACCGCGTTCACCATCAAGGAGGTGAAGCCCACCCTCGAGCAGGGGATCACGGGTGGGTGGCTCCTCGCGATCGTCGCCACCCAATCCCTCGCGGTACTGAGCGCGCTGCTGGCCACGCATGCGGCAGCCCCGTGGAAGCTCGTCTTCAACTTCTTTGCGCTCTCGATGTGGCTCTGGGGCGGCATGCTCTACATCTGGATGATGTCGCTCATCTTCTACCGCTACACGTTTTTCCGCTTTTCGCCCGGCGATCTCGCGCCGCCGTACTGGATCAACATGGGCGCGATGGCGATCTCGACGCTTGCGGGCTCGCTCCTCATCATCAACGCGCCCGAAGCGCCGTTCCTCGCCTCGCTCCTGCCGTTTCTGAAGGGGTTCACCGTGCTCTACTGGGCCACAGGCACGTGGTGGATCCCGATGCTCCTCGTGCTGGCGATATGGCGTTACGGCTACAAGCGCTTTCCGCTCAAGTACGATCCGCTCTACTGGGGCGCGGTCTTCCCGCTCGGGATGTATTCCGCGTGCACGTACGAAATGGCGCGCGCGATGGAGCTCGACTTCCTGGATTTCGTCCCGCCGGTTTTTCTGTACGTGGCGCTGGCCGCGTGGACAATGGCTTTCATCGGGCTCGCGCGCCGCCTCGTGTCACGCCTGCATATGGCGGCGGGCGCCGGGTAACTGGTCGGGGTGAGAGGATTCGAACCTCCGACATCTTGCTCCCAAAGCAAGCACTCTACCAGGCTGAGCTACACCCCGATTGCGCCGGCGTCGCCCTCGCATTTTACAGGAAGCCTGTCGCTTGCTCATCCTGATGCGCGCACGAGTCGCGCGTGTCACAATTTCGTAACGGCCCTGTAATACGCTGCGCGGCCATCCCAAGAACGGAAGGTTTCCGATATCGTGGACAGCACTATTCTCGTCGTCGAGGACGAGCCGGCCATACAGGAACTCATTGCCGTCAATGTGGAGTTCGCCGGCTACCGGGTCGAGCGCGCGGCGAGCGCGGAAGAGGCCGATGCGATGCTGCGAGACACCCTGCCCGACTTGGTCGTGCTCGACTGGATGCTGCCCGGCATGTCCGGCTACGCGTATGCGCGCAAGCTGCGCGACCTGGAACGCACGCGGCGCATTCCGATCATCATGGTCACCGCGCGCACCGAGGAGCGCGACAAGATCGAAGGGCTCGAAGCGGGTGCGGACGACTACATCACCAAGCCCTTTTCTCCCAAAGAGTTGCTCGCGCGAATCAAGGCGGTGCTCCGGCGACGCGCACCGGAACACACCGATGACACGGTTGAAATCGCGGGGCTCAAGCTCGATCCGGCGATCCATCGGGTATACGGCAATGGTCAGCCGATTGAGCTGAGTCCTACTGAATTCCGGCTGCTGCACTTTTTCATGACGCATCCCGAGCGGGTCTACAGCCGGCGTCTGTTGCTCGATCGCGTGTGGGGCGATCACGTTTTCGTCGAGGAACGCACGGTGGACGTGCACATTCGCCGCCTGCGCAAGGCGTTGGCCGCTACCGGGCACGATTGGCTCGTTGAAACCGTGCGCAGCAACGGCTACCGGCTCCGCCAAAACTGAGGGACACCTCGCGCGTCAGTGCTCGAGCGGCGTGAGATAATCGGGCAAGGCTTCCGGGTGATGAAATCGATTGGATAATGCTCTGATCCGCACCGGCGGCACGCTGCTCGTCTTCGCGGCCGCCGCCCTGATCGTCGGTCTCGTCTTCGCCCCGGCAGCAGGCTGGGCGTCTTTCAGCGTCGGCCTCCTTGCGCTGCTCTTGTACCACGTGAGACACGTGCATGCGCTCGCCAGATGGCTTAACAACCCGGACCCTGAAAGATTCCCTGTCAGCCACGGCATATGGGACGATATTTTCGCCTTGCTCTACCGCTTCGAGCGGGCTGCCGCACGTCAGGAGCGCGAGCTCGCCGGCGCCGTGGCACGCTGGCGCCAGGCTGGGCAAGCCCTGCCGGATGGCGTCGTCATACTCGCTGCCGAGAACCGCATCGAATGGTGCAACGAAACGGCGGAAGCGCACTTCGGACTCAACGGCCGTACCGACGTCGGGCAGCCGATCATCAACCTGATCCGGCAGCCGGGCTTCGTCGCCTATGCGAAATCAGGCGATTTCTCCAAGCCGATCCAGTTGCGCGCGGGCCCCGATGGCAAAATGCCGCTTTCCGTGCAGCTCATCCGCTACGGCGAGGAGCAGAAGCTGCTGCTGTCGCGCGACATCACGCAACTCGAGATGGTGGAGACGACGCGACGGGATTTCGTCGCCAACGTCTCGCACGAGCTGCGCACACCGCTTACCGTGCTCTCCGGTTTTCTGGAGACGGTGCGGGAGCTCAAGCTCGACCCCCAGCGCATGAAGGATTACCTGCGGCTGATGGACGAGCAGGCACGGCGCATGGAGCACATCGTCGACGACCTCCTCACCTTGTCGACGCTCGAATCCGCCCGGGAGCCGTCAAAGGACGAGCGCGTCGCCATCGCGCAACTGCTGGAGAAGCTCAAATCGGACGCCGAAGCGTTGAGCGGCGGACGGCATCGGATTTCGCTGGAGGCCGTGCAAGGCCACGATCTTGCCGGTTCGGAGCGCGAAATCGCGAGCGCGTTCGGGAACCTCGTGAGCAACGCCATCCGCTACACGCCATCAGGCGGTGAAGTGCGGCTGATATGGAACGCCTCGGACAAAGGCGCGCGCTTCACCGTCGAGGATACCGGTATCGGTGTCGAAGCGCACCATATCCCGCGGCTCACCGAGCGCTTTTACCGCGTGGACCGGGGCCGCTCGCGCGAGACGGGTGGCACGGGACTCGGTCTCGCCATCGTCAAGCATGCGCTCATGCGCCATCAAGCGACGCTAGAGGTTCAAAGCCAGCCCGGGAAAGGCAGCCGTTTCACCGCGTGCCTCCCGGCACGGCGCGTCGTGCCGGTGTTGTCTCGCCCGGAAAAAATCCCCACCCCCTGACGTTCTCGCGACGGCTGAGGGCATTCGTCACACATTCGTAATAGATGCCTTCTAGACTCTCGCCTGGTTCACGACAAACCAGGAGAAACACAATGAATAAAGCAGCAGTTGCGGTAATCGCGGGAGCGTTTGCTTCCACGGTCGCCGCAGCGGACATAACGGGCGCCGGGGCCACGTTTCCGTATCCGATCTATGCCAAGTGGGCGGACGCGTATAAGAAAGAGACAGGGGTAGGGCTGAATTATCAGTCGATCGGCTCAGGCGGCGGCATCAAGCAGATTACCGCCAAGACCGTCGATTTCGGCGCTTCCGATGCACCGCTCAAGCCCGAGGCTCTCGAGAAGCACGGGCTCGTCCAGTTCCCGGCGATCATGGGCGGCGTCGTCCCGGTCTACAACGTGAAAGGGATAGCTGCGGGACAGATCAGAATTACGGGCCCGGTTCTTGCGGACATCTACCTCGGCAAGGTGAAGAAATGGAACGAGCCCGCGCTCGCAAAGCTCAACCCCGGCGTGAAACTTCCCGACCAGGCGATCTCGGTGGTGCACCGTTCCGATGGCTCGGGCACGACTTTCCTGTTCACCAACTATCTCTCTAAGGTTAGCCCTGACTGGAAGTCGAAGGTTGGCGAGGGCACCGCGGTAAGCTGGCCGACGGGCGTCGGGGGCAAAGGTAATGAAGGCGTTGCGAACTACGTCGCCCGGATCAACAGCTCCATCGGCTACGTCGAATACGCCTACGCGAAGCAAAACAAGCTCGCCCACGCGCAGATGGCGAATCGCGAAGGACAGTTTGTGAATCCGAGCGAGGAAACGTTCAAGGCGGCCGCGGCGGGGGCCGATTGGGCGAAGACGCCCGGGATGTATTTAATCCTCACCGATCAGCCCGGCAAGCAGAGCTGGCCCATCACCGGGGCATCTTTCATCCTGCTGCACAAGGTACAGGAAAAGCCGGAAAGAGGGAGGGAAGTGCTGAAGTTCTTCGACTGGGCGTTCAAGAACGGCGCGAAGATGGCGAGCGAACTCGACTACGTGGCGATGCCCGATGCCGTCGTAAGCCTCATTCGGGCGGAGTGGAAATCGAAGATCAAGGATAACTCCGGCAAGCCGATCTACTGATGCCGAACGGCTGCCGGCTCTTCAATGGCCGCGGCCAGATAAGGGGCGGTCATCACACCGCCCCTTTTCGCTTGGGCCTCACTGCAACATCTCTATAAAATAGCGGAAAAACGCCGATGAGCGTGATGACCCTGCCTTCCCCCGCTGATCACACCACTCGAGCACAAGCGATTGAAATAACGGGGCGTGTGCCACGACCGCCCCGTTCGCCCTCGGCAAAGTGGGTGGACCCGATCTTCGAGTGGGTGACGAGGAGCTTTGCCCTCCTTGTCTTCAGCCTGCTCGCCGCAATACTCGTCTCGCTCCTCGTGAACAGCTGGGACACGATCGAGCGCTACGGAGCAAGCTTCATCTGGACCGCCGAGTGGAATCCCGTGCAGGAGGAGTTCGGGGCGCTCGTGCCGATCTATGGCACGCTCGTCACCTCCTTTATTGCCATGCTGATCGGTATCCCGGTGAGCTTCGGCATTGCGCTTTTCCTCACTGAACTCGCGCCAACATGGCTGAAACGCCCGCTGGGAACGGCGATCGAACTCCTCGCCGCCATTCCGTCGATCATCTATGGCATGTGGGGTCTGTTCGTGTTCGTGCCGGTATTTCAAACCCATGTGCAACCCGCACTGATCGATGCGTTCAGCGGCTTGCCGGTAATCGGCGCATTATTCGAGGGACCGCCCCTGGGCATCGGCATGCTGACGGCGGGTGTCATTCTTTCGATCATGGTGATCCCGTTCATATCGGCCGTCATGCGAGACGTCTTCGAGCTGGTTCCCCCCATGCTCAAGGAATCGGCATATGGCCTGGGCGCGACGACATGGGAGGTAGTCTGGAAAGTCGTCCTTCCCTACACCAAGGTCGGCGTGATCGGCGGCATCATGCTGGGACTGGGGCGCGCGCTGGGCGAGACCATGGCGGTCACCTTCGTGATCGGCAATGCACACCGGCTCGCGGTCTCTTTGATGGCACCCGGCAACAGCATCGCCTCCGCGCTTGCGAACGAATTCACGGAGGCGGTCGGGGATCTCTATTTTTCCGCACTGATCGAACTCGGTTTGATTCTTTTCGTCATTACGACCATCGTGCTCGCGCTGGCGAAACTGCTGCTCTTGCGGCTGGCGAAGCATGAGGGCCAGAAACCCTGAGGGGCTGAATGACCGTCGCAACGGCGAGCAATCGCGTGTACCGCTACCGCAGGCGGGTCAACCTCATCATGCTGACCGTCTCCTTCCTCGCGCTTGCCGCAGGCCTGTTCTGGCTCGCATGGATACTCGCCACGCTCCTCTATGAGGGCGCGAACGCGCTCATGCGCATCTCCTTCTTCACGCAGATGACACCGCCCCCTGGTGGAGATGGCGGCCTCGCCAATGCCATCGTGGGCAGCCTCCTCATGGCAGGCGCCGGAACGCTCATCGGCACTCCGGTCGGCATCCTTGCCGGCACTTATCTCGCCGAATACGGGAAGTCGAACTGGCTCGCGAGTGCGACACGATTCTTGAACGACGTGCTGCTCTCGGCTCCCTCGATCGTGATCGGGCTTTTCGTGTACATCGTTTATGTCTCCCAGGTCCGGCATTTCTCGGGCTGGGCGGGCTCGTTTGCGCTCGCGCTGATCGTCATCCCCGTAGTGGTGCGCACCACCGATGACATGCTGAAACTCGTTCCAAACACGCTCCGCGAAGCCGCCGTCGCTCTCGGCTGCCCGCCTTGGAAGATGATCGTGTTGGTCACCTATCGCGCAGCAAGGACCGGCATCGTGACCGGTGTGCTTCTCGCGGTGGCCCGCATCAGCGGAGAGACGGCACCGCTGCTCTTCACCGCGTTGAATAACCAGTTCTGGTCGCTCGACATGAACGCACCGATGGCGAATCTCCCGGTCGTGATCTTCCAGTTCGCCATGAGCCCCTACGAGGACTGGCACCGGCTCGCCTGGGGCGGCGCGGCACTCGTAACCCTCGCGGTGCTGCTCCTCAACATCATCGCGCGCACCCTCTTCAGCAGGAAGGACTGACGCATGGAAGCTCAAGCAAGAGGCTTTGTTCAAATCCGCCGGGAAGCGAGCGCGGAAGCGTGCGAAAAGGCTCCCGTGGCGGCCGACTTCGTGCCGAAGCTCCAGGTGCACAATCTCAATTTCTACTACGGCAGCTTTCAGGCACTGAAATCGATAACGATCGATATACCCGAGCGAAAAGTCACCGCGTTCATCGGGCCGTCGGGCTGCGGAAAGTCGACCTTGCTGCGCACTTTCAACCGAATGTACGAGCTCTATCCCGAGCAGCGGGCAGAGGGCGAAATCATCATGGATGGCGAGGACCTGCTTGCCACGAGGCAGGACCTCTCGCTTCTGAGAGCGCGCATCGGCATGGTGTTCCAGAAGCCCACGCCTTTCCCCATGTCGATCTACGAGAACATCGCCTTCGGAGTGCGGCTCTTCGAGCGCCTGAGCCGCGGCCAGATGGACGAGCGCGTCGAGATGGCGTTGAGCCGGGCCGCGCTGTGGAACGAAGTCAAAGACAAGCTGCATCGCAGCGGCAACAGCCTTTCGGGCGGCCAGCAGCAGCGGCTGTGCATTGCCCGCAGCATCGCCATCAATCCCGAGATACTGCTCCTGGACGAGCCGTGTTCGGCGCTCGACCCGATTTCGACCGGCCACATCGAGGAATTGATCGACGAGCTCAAGAGGGAATACACGGTGGTCATCGTCACGCATAACATGCAGCAGGCGGCGCGGGTGTCGGACTATACTGCGTACATGTACCTTGGGGAGATCGTGGAATTCGGCCCGACGGACGATATTTTCATCAAGCCCAGGCACAAGCAGACCGAGGATTACATCACGGGCCGGTTCGGCTGACACCACCGCGAGGAGAGCCTGCCATGCCTAACAGCGAGCATCTGTCCCGACAATTTGACGCCGACCTGGAGGGCTTGCGCTCGCGCGTGCTGCAGATGGGCGGGCTCGTCGAGTCGCAAATCCTGTCCGCGATCGAGGGCTTCAACACCGGCAATCTGGAACTGATCGACCAAGTCATCGCCGGCGACCGGCGCGTGAACGGCTACGAGGTGAGCATCGACAACGAATGCAGCCACATCATCGTTCGCCGCCAGCCCGCGGCAGGCGATCTGCGCATGATCATGGCGATCAGCAAGACGGTCACGGACTTGGAGCGCATCGGCGACGAGGCGCAGAAAATCGCGCGCATGGCGAAGCACGTGCACGAGCCCGGCCGGCTCCAGATCCCGCGGCTCGCGGATATCAAGCGCGCCGGAGAGATCGCGGTGGACATGCTGCGCAAGGCGCTCGACGCCTTCGCGCGCCTCGATGCCGCGGAAGCGGCGGGCGTTATCCGCGAAGACATGGCAATCGATGAGGAGTTCAGTTCAATCCTGCGCCAGCTCATCACCTTCATGATGGAGGATCCGCGCACGATCTCGACCGCGCTCGAAATCGTGTGGATCGCCAAGGCGATCGAACGCATCGGGGACCATGCGAAGAACATGTCCGAGCAGGTCATCTACATGGTGAAGGGCACCGATGTGCGGCATACCACTTTCGACCAGGTGGAGCGCGAGGCCCTGAGCTGAGACCGCAAGCGGGCGATCACGAGCGACAAGGTTTCGCCCTGCTCGGCACTTGCAAAAAATACGCCGATTCGCGAGGCAGAAGGCGCGAACTTCAAATTTCCGTCATGTCCGGCGCCTATCATGGGGAGCATCAATGATCGTTCGGGAGTGAACCATGATGATCGGCAACGTGATACGCGAGTCGCGCAGCGAACACGAGATCTTCTTGCTGCTGACCGCGTATTTGGAAGCGCTGGGATACGGCGACGTCCAGGGTATTTTGCCGCGCGAGCTCGTCGAGCTGCCTCTATCCGGGATGGGCGACGTTCGCCTCAGGATCACAGTGCTCACTGTGGAATTCGCGAAGCTACACGACCGTTACGGCAAGAAGCACGCGATTTTGAAGGACGCGGCTGACATACTGGGAAGCGCGCTGCAGCGCCTGGATTGGCTCGATCGCGACGCTCGCATGGCGGTCCCCGCCGCGGCGCTTCGTCCCTCCAGGGAAGCAGCCTGACAGGCTGACCTAACCCTGTTCGGCAGATCCCGCCTTTGCGCAAGAAGCGTTGTTCAAGAGCAAGATGACGTCGTAATGGCGGCGTCCCGCACACCCGTTCGCGCTACAATGCGCCGTTTTTGAAGCGCGACAAGAGCTGATGCCAAAGTCCAATTTGCGGACACCCGCCATCGTGCTTGCCTGCGGCGGCATGATCCTCACCCTCTCGCTCGGCGTTCGGCACAACTTCGGGCTCTACCTGCAGCCCATGACGATGGACCTCGGTATGGGGCGCGAAACGTTCGCGGTCGCGATCGCGCTGCAGAACCTCGTATACGGGCTCGCGCAGCCCTTCACTGGCATGATCGCGGACAAGTACGGCACCGCGCGCGTGCTCATCGGCGGCACGCTTCTCTACGCGCTGGGGCTCCTGCTCATGTCGTTTGCGACGACCGGATGGGAGCTCAATGTGAGCGCAGGCCTCTTGATCGGGGTGGGGCTCGCCTGCAGCGGGTTCAGCATCGTCTACGGCGTCATCGGGCGGGCGTTTCCGCCTGAAAAACGCACGGCCGCGCTCGGGGTGGCGGGCGCCGCCGGTTCCTTCGGCCAGTTCGTGATGCTTCCCTACGGGCAGTTGCTCATCAACGCCATGGGCTGGCACACCGCCCTCGTCATCCTCGCCGCGACCGTGATGCTCGTCGTGCCGCTTTCAAGCGCGCTCGTAGAGGACAAGCACGCGCAGGCCCACCAGTTCCACAAGCAATCGATCGGTGAGGCGCTGCGCGAAGCTTTCGGCCATCGCGGATACGTGCTGCTGTGTCTCGGTTACACGGTATGCGGCTTCCAGCTCATGTTCATTTCGGTGCACTTCCCGGCCTACCTGCTCGACCAGAAGATGAGCCCGGAAACCGGCATGATGGCGCTCGCGCTGATCGGCCTCTTCAACATTTTCGGGAGCTACGTGTGGGGTTGGCTGGACGGCCGGTACACCAAGAAGTACCTTCTGTCCTGCCTTTATTTCACGCGGGCAGCGCTCGTCGCCGTATTCATCGCGCTGCCGCTTTCGCCGCTCTCGATCTATCTTTTTGCCGCCATCATCGGCTTCCTGTGGCTCGGCACTGTGCCGCTCACGAGCGGGCTCATCGCCCATGTTTTCGGCGTGAGATACCTCGCGACCCTGAGCGGCATTGCCTTCCTCTTCCACCAGGTCGGCAGCTCGGTCGGCATCTGGCTCGCCGGCTACCTCTTCGATGCCACCGGCTCGTACGGGCTCATGTGGCTCCTCATCATCGCCATGGGCATCGTCGCCGCGCTGGTGAATCTCCCGATCGACGATCGCCAGATCGTGCGGCCGGCAATCGAGCCGACCTGACGCGCCCGACCTGTTGATCGTGCTGGCCCGCAAGCCGGGCCGGGGGTGAGGGAGAGCGTCGCCAGCGATTTTGCGGCGCTCGTTAGACTTCTTCTTCGCGCGCCGCCTCGCGCAGGAGCCACTCCCGGAATGCCGAGACCGGGGGGCGGGTCATCGCGGTGTCCGTGCACACGAGGTAGTACGCCGACTGGAGCGGCACGCGCAGCGGAAAGGGCGTAATGAGGCGCGACGCGTGGAGATCCGCCGCGGCGAGCACCGGCATCGTCGCCAGCACGCCCGCGCCCTCGATGGCCGCCTCGAATGCAAGCACGGCGTGACTGAAGTGCGGGCCGCGCTGCGTGTCCACGCCGTTTACGCCCGCAGCCTTGAGCCACACCTCCCAGAACGACTCCCCGTCGTAGAGGTCGCCCGTATCGTCGTGCAGCAGCATGTGGTGGCACAGATCCTCGGGTCGGTTGAGCGGCGCCTCGTCCGTGATCAGCCGCGGACTGCAGATGGGGGTGACGGTGAGCGGCAGCAGCTTGTCGACGTGGAAACCGGGATAGTCGCCGCGCCCGTAGAGAATCGCAATATCGGAGTCCGCGAGCCAGGCGTCGATCGTTGCGCGCTCGGCCACGGTACCCTTGCCCCCTTCGCTCACCTGCCGCATGCGGGCGGAAACCCGCACGTCGACTTCCGGGTGGGCGTCGAAGAAACGATGCAGCCGCGGCATCAGCCAGCGTGCCGCGAAGGATGGCGCTGCGCTCACAGTGAATGCGCCCGTCCCCTTCTGCGCCCGCAGCACTTCCACGGCCTTGATGAGGCAGTCGAAACCTTCCCGCAGCTTGGGCAGGCACGCTCGCGCCGCATCGGTCAGCTCGAGCGCGCGGTTGTAGCGATGAAAAAGCTGCACCCCGAGGTATTCCTCGAGGGTGCGGATCTGGTGGCTCACTGCGGCGGGGGTCACGTTCAGCTCGGCTGCGGCGCGTTTGACGCTCAAGTGGCGTGCAGCAGCTTCAAAGGCTTTCAGAGCATTCAGAGGCGGCAGGCGCATAGTGGGCTCTACACATTAGTTTTTCTATTCTGACGAATGATAATATATCAGCTGCTGCGATGCAACATCATGCCCGAAAGTGCGTCTATAATTGCATTGAAAGTTGACCGGAGCCCAGAATTCTGACAATTCGGATTAGTTTTCTGCACGGCCCGGATTATAGGAGCATGATATGGGAAAAGATACGGAAGTAAAAACCAGTTCAAATCTTTATGAGCGTATCAACGCTGCCCGCCTGTCGGAGACCGAGCGCCGCGCCGCAATCAACGCGATGCGGGACGCCGAAATGATCGCGGATGCGATCCTCTGGGTAACCAGGAAGATTGAGCAGTTGGGCGCCCGTTTGTTCCTCAAACTGAGCCCGAAGCACTAAAGACGACCAAGCGAACGCGCCGCCACGGACAGGCCGCCGGCGCTCGCGTCAGACTCCTCCAGACCGGGGGTTCCTCCTCCTCCCCCGGTCTCCGGTTGCTCACGAAGTAACCGGCTCTGAACGCGGCGGTACACCCGCCGCGTTTTTTTGCGCATCGCTACAGGCTTGCCAGACGGGAGTGACGCACAGTGGCGATTTAGCGACATCATCGTCGCCCTGCGACGACACCATCTACAGGCTCGAAATCAGCCGCTTATCTTCAAAGCAGGTATTGCCCGTCGCTCCCGGGCGACAGACCGTCGCGTTTCGAACCGCACGCGCACTCTCTAAGGGTTTGATCTGATGGGTGGAGCATCGTTGGGCACGAGGCTTGCTAAGGCGGAGCGCCTAAGGATGGGGCGTGCGAGCTACACAGGGTACGCATTGAACTACAACGAGCGCCAAGGAGACGCAATGTTCAACCGGGACGGGATTTTTGGAAAGAAGGACGACAACATGCGCAAAGAAAACCGCAACGTGAACCTCACCCCCACCCTGCAGGGCGCGTCACCTTCGGGCCGCAGCACCCCGCTCGAGATGAAGCCGGAACCGCAGATCCCGGAACCGCCGAAGCCACTTCCCTCGAGCGAAGAGGGCCCGGGAAGCAAGCTCATCGTCGGTCCTGACATCAAGCTGAAAGGCGTCGAGATCACCGACTGCGACACGCTGGTCGTGGAAGGCCGAGTGGAAGCTTCGATGGACAGCCGCGTGATCAAGATCGCCGAGCACGGCGTCTTCTCGGGCACCGTCGGTATTGACGTGGCCGAGATCCGCGGCCGCTTCGAAGGCGAGCTCACCGCACGCAGGCACCTCATCATTTACGCGACCGGCCGGGTATCGGGCACCATTCGCTACGGCAAGATCACCATCGAGGAAGGCGGCGAGCTCTCCGGCAACGTCGCGACCCTCGGCACTTCCTCCGGCGCGCAGGCATCGAAGCCCGCCGCCTCCTCCACCGGCTCGGCGGACATCATGAGCGCCTACGACCCCTTCGCTCACAAGGCAAAAGCCGGAAAGACCGCCGGCGTCGTCTGATCTTTCGCTGCACCACCAGCACGGGGCGCGGCTACACAGCGGGCTGCGCCCCGGGCTGCATTTGAACGCCCCACCGTCCCCACGATTAGCGACACAATCGAGAACTCGCTCGCGCTTCCTGAATCTGCTGTTCTTTAAGGAGGCCGATCGTGAAAATCGCCCAGGTCGCCCCGCTGGTCGAGCGCGTGCCGCCGGAGCTCTATGGCGGGACGGAACGTGTGGTGTCGTATCTCACCGAGGAGCTGGTCCGGCAAGGCCATGAAGTCACGCTCTTTGCGAGCGGTGACTCGATCACGGCCGCCGAACTCGTGCCGTGCGCCGAGCGTGCGCTCCGGCTCGATCCCGCCGCCCCGCCTGCACTGCCCCAGCAGCTCGTGATGCTGGACAAGGTACGCCGCCGGGCCAGGGAATTCGACGTCATCCATTTCCATATCGAATACCTGCACTTCCCGCTGTGCCGCCACGAGGCCTGGCGCGTGATGACGACGCTGCACGGGCGGCTCGACCTACCGGAGGTCGTGCGGTTCTTCAGGGAGTTCGACGAGCTGCCGCTCGTGTCGATCTCGAACAGTCAGCGCGCCCCCATGCCGCCGGTCAATTGGGCCGGCACGGTACACCACGGTTTGCCGGTCGACCTCTACTCGTTCAACGCGAAGCCGGAAGACTATCTCGCCTTCGTCGGACGCATCTCCCCCGAGAAGCGGCCCGACCGCTCGATAGAGATCGCGCGCCGCACCGGGCTCAAGCTCAAGATCGCCGCCAAAGTGGACCGCGCGGACGAGGCCTACTTCCACGAGTCCGTCCGCCCGCTCCTCGTCGACCCGCACGTCGAGTTCATCGGCGAAGTCGGCGAATCGGACAAGGCCGATCTGCTCAGCAAGGCCCGGGCGCTGCTCTTCCCAGTGGACTGGCCGGAGCCCTTCGGCCTCGCCATGATCGAGGCAATGGCATGTGGCACACCGGTCATCGCATGGCGCTGCGGCTCGGTGCCGGAGATCGTGGCGCACGGCGTGAACGGTTACATCGTCGCTACGATGGACGAGGCGCTGGCCGCGGTCCGGCATATCGACGAAGTCGACCGTGCGCGCGTACGAGGCGCCTTCGAGCAACGCTTCAGCGCGCAGCGCATGGCGTCCGACTACGTGCGGATCTACCGGCGGCTTGCGGCCTCCCAGGAACTGCCGCGAAGAGCCGCGGGCGCACACTGGCGGGCGATCGGGCCGGGCTGCGCAGTGCCGCTCGCGCCGTCGCATAGTGTTCTCACAGGCGAGCTGATCTCCGCCTTAAGCAAACGATGAAACGCAATGTACGGCTTGCGGCGGCGCGAAGCGAATGGCTGCCGAGCCCGCTCGATTTCTACACCCCGATCACCTCGCCGTTGCTCGTCAAGCGCCCGCGCACGCTGAAGCACGGCGACACCTTCAGCGTGTTCAATCATCTCGGGGACGTGGCGCCGGGGGAATCGAGCCCGGAAGGGCTGTACCACAACGATACGCGCTATCTCTCGGGCTTCCAGTTTCTGATCAACGGCGAGCAGCCGATACTGCTGAGCTCCACGATCCGCGACGACAACGCGGTGCTCACGGTGGATCTCACGAATCCCGACCTCGTGGTGAACAACCGGGTGGTCCTGCCGAGCGACACGATACACGTCTTTCGCTCGAAGTTCCTTTGGCAGGGCGCGTGCTACGAGCGCCTGGCCATCCGCAATTTCGACATCGGGCGCCGCACCGTGCGCCTGGGATTCGTGTTCGCCGCGGACTTCGCCGACATATTCGAGGTGCGCGGACAGCAGCGGCCCGCGCGCGGCGAACAGCGTGCCCGCATCCTGACCGAGGACCGTGTCTGCCTCGAATACATGGGTCTCGATGAGGTGCCTCGCCGTACCAAGCTGCACTTCGATCCCCGGCCGGACTCGCTCGATACGCGCTCCGCCACGTACGAATTCGAGCTCGACCCCCAGGGGCGCACCACGGTATGCATCACCGTCGCGTGCGAGGAAGGTGACGAAGTTTCCGACCCCGATCGCCGCTTCCTGTCGTGCATCCGGCGCGCGAGGCGCGCGCTGCGCCGGTCCACCGCACGCGCGACCACCATCGAGACCTCGAACGCGATCTTCAACGAGGTCTTGTGCCGCGCAATGGCGGATCTCTTCATGCTGATGACGCACACGAGCGCGGGCGTCTATCCCTACGCCGGGATCCCGTGGTTCAGCACGGCGTTCGGGCGCGACGGCATCATCACGGCGATGGAGCTGATGTGGATCGACCCCGCCATCGCGCGGGGCGTGCTCAAGTTCCTCGCCGCCACGCAAGCGCAGAGCCTCGATCCCGTGGCGGACGCCGAGCCGGGCAAGATCCTGCACGAGACGCGGCGGGGCGAAATGGCGCGCCTCGGTGAAGTGCCGTTCGGGCGCTACTACGGCGCGGTCGATTCGACGCCGCTCTTCGTGATGCTCGCCGGCATGTACTTCCGGCACACCGGCGACCTCACCACGATTTCGGAGCTGTGGCCCGCGATCTCCGCCGCGCTCGCATGGATCGACAAGTACGGCGATCCGGACGGCGATGGCTTTGTCGAATACCAGCGCCAGCGCGCCGGCGGGCTCGTCAACCAGGGATGGAAGGACTCCCAGGATGCCGTCTTCCATGCCGACGGCAGCCTTGCCCCTGGCCCCATCGCGCTTTGCGAAGTGCAGGGTTACGCCTATGCCGCGCGCCGCTACGCTGCGGCGCTCGCCCGCGAACTCGGCCATGCCGAACTCGCGGTGGAGCTCGAGCAGCGCGCCGACACCGCGCGGCAGCGCTTCGAGTCCGCATTCTGGTCCGAGGAACTCGGGAGCTATGCGCTCGCACTCGATGGCGCGAAGAGGCGCTGCAACGTGCGCACGTCGAACGCGGGGCAGGTGCTTTTCACCGGCATCGCCTCCCCGGAACGCGCCGCGCGTGTCGCCGACATGCTGATGGGCGCGGAGCTCTATTGCGGCTGGGGCATCCGGACGGTTGCAAAGTCGAGCGCACGCTTCAATCCCATGTCCTACCACAACGGCTCGGTGTGGCCGCACGACAACGCGCTGATCGCGCTCGGGCTCGCGCGCTACGGCCTCACCCGGCACGTCGAGCGCCTGCTCTGGGGCCTGTTCGATGCAGCGGGCTACATGGATCTGAGGCGTCTGCCCGAACTCTTCTGCGGATTCTCGCGCGTTCCGGGAAGCGGTCCCACCCTCTATCCCGTTGCCTGCTCGCCGCAGGCATGGTCGAGCGCCGCGCCGTTCGCGCTCCTGCAGGCCTGCCTCGGCATGGATATCGATCACCGCGCGGCCGAACTTCGCTTCCGACGCCCGCGGCTGCCGCCGTTCCTTCAGGAAGTGACGGTGCGCGCGCTGCGCGTGGGCGAAGACTGCATGGACATCGAGCTCCGCCGCCACGAGCACGATGTGTCCGTGAACGTGCTGAGGAAAGAGGGCAATGCGCGGCTGGTGATTACCTTGTAGTGGTCGCTGGCTGCGCGGCGGCCGGGACGGCGGGCACGCTGCTGAACTCCGCGAGGATCATGTCGTTGAGATCGCGCGGGAGCGGCACCACGCCCGTCCGGAGCACCTCGATCATCTGCTGGCGTTCTTCGACGGGAAGCTTCTCGTACTCCCCGCGCGCCTGCGCGGCGAGCGCCTTCTTTTCCGGCTGCGAGAGCGCAGCGAGGCGCTCGTGGGCCTGCCTCACCGCCGAAGCCTTGAGCGCCAGCTCGTGGACGATCACCGTCCGCGTGCTTTTGTTCCGAGGGTCGGACAGGATCCGCTTCACGCTCGCGAACACCTCGTCCCGCTGCGCTCGCGAGAGATGCACGAAGCCTTCGTCGATCAGGGCACGAAGCTTGGCGTCGTCGACATCGTAGGGATCGGGAGGGACGACGACGAGCGGGCGTTCGCGTTCGCGCCGCGCCTGCTCGATCGCATTCTCGACTGCAGATTCGAGCTGTTGGCGGATGATGTGGAGGAGAAGCAGCGTGAGCGGCTCGGCAGCGAAGCCCATCGTGGGCAACAACGCCAGCATGAGGCACACGAGGCTACGCCGCATTCTTTCCCTCCCCCAGACACCGCGGGATTGTAGCACCCGGCATCCATATTGGAGACAGACCCCTAAGAAGACCCTCAGGGTCTCCGCTTGGGCCGTCTTAGGGGCCTGCCCCCGACGCGGCCCCTTCAGCTGCGGCGAAACTCCTCGACCGAGCGCGCGTACTGTCCGTCGCGGCGCTTGAGCGCGCGCGTAACGGAGCGCGTTGCGCCGAAGGTCGGAATGTAGGCCGAGTGCTTTCCCGCGCCGCCGATGACGGCAATGATGATGTCGTCCGCGTTCTGGGCGAGAAAGACGGGGGCCTCCATGCCCGCACCGGCATAGCGTTCCTTCCACGTCACGCGTAACCGCCGCTCGATGTTCTCCTGCGAAAACTTGCCGAGCGCAAGATGGGCGTGCCGCTGCAGAAAGCGTTTCGCCTCGCCTTTCGTGTAGCCGCCCTCCGCGACCGTGCGTGCGTGCTCCGGCGCGAGGACGACGACCGGCTGCGCGGCATAGTAAACGTCGTTGGAGCCCGTTATGCCCATCGTGCCCGCGATCGTCGTCAGTATGCCCTCGGCAGTGAGGCTTTCGTGATCGTTGACGTTGTGCGGGCATTCCGCGCCGACCACCGTCACCGTGCTTGCCTCCTCGGGGAAACCGCGCTCGACGTGTAGCGGCGGCCACGGGCTCTCCGCCTCGTTTTCCGCCACCAGATACGAGTACTTCGATGGTGCGCCGAACGTGGACATGTCGCCTATGCATGGTGTCGCGCCGCCGATGTTGAGCAACGCGAGCCGGATTGCGCGGCCGATGGTCGCGTTGGCGCGATGGCCCGGCCCGAACGCGTTGTGGCCGCAGTTGATAGCCAGCTCGCGCGCCACGGGACCGTTGACGATGACGAGCGGCGCGCAGAGGTGGGTCGTCGCCTGGATGCCGTAGAGATTGAAGGGATCCTCGCACATCGCTTCGACGGCGAGCATGAGAAGCGGGAAGTAGCGCGGCTCGCAGCCTGCCATCACCGCGTTCGCCGCGAGCCTGAGCGGGGTCGCATCGCCGTAGCGCGGCGCAATTCGCGCGATCGGCTCGTTCCACGGACGATCGCTGTAAGCGAGCATTTCGCGCACCCGCGGCTCCGTAGGCGGCACGACCGGCAGGCCGTCGCCCCAGCCGCGCGCGCGCACGAGCTCATTCACCGCGTCGAAATCGTCATCGGCCTCGATGCTTGCGCCGGGTGCGCGCAGGAGATCGGCAAGGTCAGTCACCGGAGTGCTCCCTGATCAGCTGGACGAGTGTCGGCGTCGCAGCCGCGGCACGCGCCTCGACGCCATCGAGCGCAAGCCCGCCGAGCGGGTGCGGAATCACGACGAGCGGGAGGTCGGGCACGCCGAACACACGCGCCTGGTTCTGTCCCAGCTTGAGAAAGGGTCCCGAGCAGATGACCGCCGTAACGAGACCGCGCTTCCGGAGCTCCGCCATGTCGTGGACACTCCACGACGTGCAGGAGCCTCAATCCGCCATCGCGCTGACGACGAAATCCGCTTCGGCGGTGAGCGTGTCGAGTATTTCGCCAGGCGCGGGGAGACTCACGCTCGCCTTGCGCAGCGACACGATGGACGAAACCGGCAGCGCGTCCTTGATGCCGTCTGCGATGAAACGCAGCAGGTGATCGGCGTTCCCCTTGCTATTGTCCAGTATGCCGAGCCGCAGTGCGCCCGCTTTGAGCGTGCGCTGCTTCACTGCGGCCGCTGCGGCGGGCGCCGGCGCTTCCGGCACCACGAGCAGAACTTTGCCAGCCATTGCCGCTCCTTCGTTTTTCGTCACGCCCGGCGCTGCCCGGGGAGCGCGCGAGTCACGGCTCGCGACTCTAGCGTACGCCCCCTCTCACCGCAACGACGGGCGCGGTTACTCGACCTTGATGTTCGCGTCCTTGATGATGCGCGCCCAGCGAGCCGTGTCCTCGCGGATAAACTTCGCGAACTCCGCGGACGACGCGCTGCCCACCGGCTCGATGCCCACGGCGTTCTGCCGCTTCTTCACTTCCGGATGCTGCATCGCCTTGCCGATTTCCGCGAAGAGCCGGTCGGTGATCGCGCGCGGCGTGCGCGCGGGGGCAAAGATGCCGTTCCAGTTGCTCGCGCCAAAGCCCGGGAGCGTCTCGCCGACCGCGGGCAAGTCGGGCAGTATGGACTGGCGGTTAGGCGTGCTGACCGCGACCGCGCGCAGACGCCCGCCGCGTATATGAGGAACGGCGGTCACGTAGGTCGCGAACATGACCTGGAGATCGCCGGACACCAGGTCGACCAGTGCGGGACCTCCGCCTTTGTACGGGACGTGCGTCATGCGGATCTTCGACTCGCGCTGGAAAAACTCCCCGACCAGGTGGTCGAACTGCCCCGGCCCGGAGCTCCCGAAACGCACTTCCCCGGGACGCTTCTTCGCCCACTCGATGAACGCCTTCGGGCTCGCGACGCCGGTCGAGGCTTTGACCACCATCACATTGATGATTTCGCCCACGCGGGAGATCGCTGCGAAATCGCGCGCTGTATCGTAAGGGAGCTTCTTGTAGAGGCCGGGACTTATTGACAGCGGCCCCACGCCGCCCACGAGCAAGGTATAGCCGTCGGGTTCAGCCCGCGCCACCATCTCGGTCGCAAGCCGCCCGGCCGCGCCGGGACGATTGTCGATCACCACAGGCTGTCCGAGCTGCATGGAGAGTTGCTCGCCAAGCGTGCGCCCAATGGTGTCCGACGCACCCGCCGCCGGGAACGGTATCAGTATGCGGATCGGCCGGACCGGATACTTCTGCCCGGGCTCCGCCGCTGTCGCGGTGGTCGCAAGCGCGCAAAGGATAGCGGTCGCGACAACTGCCTTATGAAATCGAGGCATGCCTCGTCCTCCTCTCTTGAAATCGTCATGCCTACGGATGCAGCACGATCTTGTGCGCTTCCACGTCGCGTGCTTCGAGCAGGCGCAGCGCATCGACCGCCCGACCGAGCGCAATGCGATGGCTGATGTAAAGATCGGGATTCACCTCCCCTCGTGCGATCAGCTCGAGGCACGGCGCGAAAGCCTGGAAATTGCCACGCGAAAAATTGATGTCGATCTCGCGGTCCTTGATGTACGCGATCGGAATGGTCGCGCGGTTCTCGGGAAAAGTGCCGACGATCGTGATCTGACCGCCGCGCTTCACCATATCGACCGCCATCTGGACGGTCTTTTCCTGGAATCCGCCGACGCACTCCACGACCTTGTCGAATCCCCGCCCGCCGGTGAGCGCGAGCGCCTCGCCTCGCACATCGATGCCCGAAGGATCCAGTGCGCGATCGACGCCGAGCTTGCGCGCCATGGCGAGCCGATAGTCGAGCAGCTCGAAGAGCGTCACCTTCGCGCCCAGCGACTTCGCGATGAGCGCCGCGCCGAGCCCGATCGGGCCGCCGCCGATCACGGCGAGCTGCTCGCCGCGGCGCGGGCGCACCCGGTGAGCGACTGCGTGGTAGCTGATGCCAAGGACCTGTACGGCGGCCGCCTGGTCGTAGCTCACGTTCTCAGGCAGGCGATAGAGATTGATGGCGGGCACGGCGACGTATTCGGCGTACGCGCCATCGCGATCGAAGCCGAGGGTGCGCAGTTTCTCGCAGATATTGGTGCGACCCTCGCGGCACGGGCCGCATTGACCGCAATAGATGTCGATGTCACAGCACACGCGCGTGCCCGGCGTGACACCGGATACATCCGCCCCGAGGGCCACGACTTCACCCGCGAATTCGTGCCCGAGTATGCGGGGAAAAACAAGCCGGGGATGCTTGCCGTGAAAGCCGTGGAGATCCGAGCCGCATATGGAGCACGAGTGCACCTTCACGATCACTTCGTCGCGCCGGGGCTCGGGATCGGGCACGCTCTCGTAACGCAGATTGCTCGCACCGTGCAATACCGCCGCTTTCACATCGCCTCCTCTTGCTCGGAACACCGATGAAGGGCGGTATGATAACGGAAGCGCGCGAAGCGATGGCGCAGCGGAAAATAAAAAGCCGCGCGCGAATACTCGTGCGCGGCAATCACAACACCCACAGGAGGAGTGAAGTATGGTGCTGTGTATCATGGAGGGATGTTGCGGCGGCGTCCGTGATGCCTTTCACGAAAGGAAGGCAAATCGCTCGCGGTTCGTGCGGTAGTGCACGTCCGCGCAAAGCTGAGGTCGAGGAGATCCGATGAGGAAATTGTTCGAGGTCGGCATCGGGTTGTCCGCCATCGCAGTGTTCGGCTTTCTTGTCGCGCTGAACACGCCCGCGGCGGCAGCCGGGAAAGATGCGCCGTATCCGCAGCGTCCGGTCCGCATCGTGGTACCCGTGAGCGCCGGGGGCGGCGTGGACAGTCTGGCGCGGCTCGTCGCCCAGCATTACCACGCAACGTGGGGGCAGCCGTTCATCGTGGACAATCGCACGGGGGCGGGCGGCACGATAGGCGTCGAAATCGCGGCTCGTGCGGCGCCCAATGGATACACGCTGCTCGTCAGCAGCAGCAGTCTCGTGACGAATGCCGCCATCCGCGAGGTGCGCTACGACCCGGTGCGCGACTTCCAGCCGATAAGCAAGCTCACTGCCAATCCCTACATTCTCCTCACCACGCCGGCGCTCGGCGTCTCCTCGGTGAAGGACCTCATTGCGCTCGCGAAATCGCAGCCGGGCCGGCTCACGTACGCTTCTTCCGGCACGGGCGGCGTGCTCCACCTCGGCGCGGAGCTGCTCTGCGCCTCGAGCGGCGTGCAGATGACGCACGTGCCGTACAAGGGCGTCGCGGACGGTTACCCGGCCGTCATTTCAGGCGAAGTGAAGTGGATGCTGGGAAGCCCGATATCGGCATTGCCCCTCATGAAGGCCGGACGCCTCAAGGGCATTGCAGTGACCTCGGCGACTCGCAGCAAGGCGTTGCCCGATCTGCCCACCATTGCGGAAAGCGGTGTGCCCGGTTACGACGTGACCGCATGGTTCGGGCTCTTTGCGCCGGCGAACATCCCGCGCAACCTGGCCGGCACGTTGCAGGCGGAAGCGCGCAAGGCGCTGCTCGATCCCGCGATCGTGCGGCGCATGGAAGCGGAGGCGACCGAGGCCGTCGGGAACACGCCGCAACAGTTCGCTCAGGAGGTGAAAAAGGAATTCGAGAAGTGGAAGACGCTCGTCCAGCGCGCGGGGCTCAAGCTCTAATCCGCGCTTGAAAGCGCACGGCATTGCAACGATACTTGCGCCTCAATTGAAGCTCAACGCGAGAGGACGCGATGGTACTGCTCTATGATCCGACGGCACCGCGACAGACGGAGAGCGCGGCCGGGTGCCCCAGGCTTGATACGCTCTCCGGCAAAGTCGTCGGCTTCATCGACAACGCAAAGCCCAACTTCGATCATCTGGTGGACGAGCTTTCGGCCCTGCTCGTCCGCAACCATGGCGTTGCGCGCGTCGTGAAGCGGCGCAAGCCCTCCGCTTCCATTCCCGCCGCCACCGAAGTGGTAAACGAGCTCGCCGCACAGTGCGATCTCGTGATCACCGGGTCGGGCGACTGAGGGTCGTGCGCGTCGTGGAGTGTCCACGACAGTGTAGAAGTGGCGAAGCGCGGCCGCGCCGCGGTCGCTGTATGCTCCACCGCTTTCACTACGCTCGCGCGCGCCCAGGCCGCGGCGCTCGCTTGCGCCGCGCTTCCCCTTGCCGTCATCCCGCATCCCTTCGGCAACCGCCGCCGCGAGGAATTGCGCGAGATCGCCACGCAATGTCTGCGAGAGATCGTCATCCTCGCAACGGAAGGAGCGGACGTTGGGCCGTGAATCGGCTTTCGCCCCCCGCGCTGCACTCTTCGAAGCGCCGGACGATATCGAAGCGATCAACGCGATCTATCGCGAGCGGCGCTGGGGCGACGGGCTCCCCATCGTTCCGCCCACCGTCGAGCGGGTCGAGCGGATGCTCGCCCGCGCGGCACGCGACCCCGGCGAAGTGGTGGCGCGCATCGCGCCGGGCTACGGCGCGGCGACCGTGGAGCGGATCGCGATCAACGCCGTGCTCGCGGGATGCTCGCCCGAATTCCTGCCGCTCCTGATCGCTGCCGTGGAGGCTGTCGCCGCGCCGGAATTCAATCTGCAAGGCATACAGGCGACGACCAATCCGGTGGCGGTATGGGTGATCGTGAACGGCCCCGAGGCAGCCCGTCTCGGGGTCAACGCGACCTACAACTGTCTCGGCCAGGGCGCATGGGCCAATGCAACAATCGGCCGCGCGCTGCGGCTCACCCTCCAGAACATCGGCGGCGCGCTTCCGGGGGAGATGGATCGCGCAACGCAGGGCCAGCCCGGCAAGTACACCTTCTGCTGCGCTGAAAACGAGCCGGCGAATCCCTGGAGTCCCTTGCATGTCGAGCGCAATGTCCCACGCGAGGCAAGCACCGTGACCGTCGTGGGCGCGGAAGGCACCATGAACATGAACACGCACTGCAAGGACGCCGGTGATCTGCTGCGCGTCATTGCCGAAACGATGATGCATCCTCCGAGCAACGAATACTGCCATGGCGGCGAGCCGTGGCTTGTGCTCGCGCCGGAGCACGCGGACATCCTGCATCAGGCGGGGTACACGAAATCCGCCGTCAAACAGCGGCTGTGGGAACTGACCCGCATGCCGGCGCGCCGCATGTCGGTGAAGGATCTGCTGCGCGTGCGCGCTTCACGCGCCGAAGAGCTGGGCGAGATCGGCCCGGATACGCTACTTCCCATTGCCCCGCGACCAGACGACATCTGGTTCATCGTCGCGGGCGGTCCTGGCACGCACTCGATCTACGTCCCCTGCTTCGGCAATTCGCATGCCGTGACGCGCGAAGTGCCGGCACGCCGCTAGGCGGCCACACAAAAAGCCCGGCCGCCTGGCCGGGCTTTATCAGAAAAGCGCACGACTATTTCGGCTGCGGCACGACGCGCATGTAGGGCTTCGGCGCCTTCCAGCCGCCCGGGAAACGCTGCCGCGCCTCTTCGTCCGAGACCGCCGGCACGATGATGACGTCATCGCCGCTCTTCCAGTTGACCGGCGTTGCGACCTTGTGTTTCGCCGTGAGCTGGATCGAGTCGAGCACGCGCAACACCTCGTCGAAGTTGCGGCCGGTGCTCATCGGGTAAGTGAGAATCAACTTGATCTTCTTGTCGGGCCCGACGACGAACACCGAGCGCACCGTCTGATTGTCGGCGGCGGTCCTGCCTTCCTTCTTGGCGGCTGCGTTCGGATGAATCATGTCGTAGAGCTGCGCCACCTTGAGGTCCGCGTCGCCGATGATCGGATAGTTCGGAGCATACCCCGTCGCCTCCTCGATATCCTGGGCCCAGCGCTTGTGGTCGCTTACGGGATCGATGCTCAGCCCGATGATCTTGCAGTTGCGCTTGTCGAACTCGGGCTTGAGCCCCGCCATGTAGCCGAGCTCCGTGGTGCACACGGGCGTGAAATCCTTGGGATGCGAAAACAATATCGCCCAGCCCTCGCCGATCCATTCGTGGAACCGTATGGTTCCCTCCGTGGTTTCCGCCGTGAAGTCCGGCGCATCGTCTCCTATTCGCAATGCCATATCGGGTTCCTCCTTTGTCCGCAACGTAAATGAGTAACGCCACGACGCGACGTGCAGGGCAGGCCAGCAGGGGGACGTGGCGGACGGCGACAGAGCAATCGCCTGCCTATTCTATTACCACGCGCCCTGCCCGGCGGTAAATTTTCCCGTGGCGGCCGCGCAAATCCCTGTCGGCGCCACACATACCGTGGCGCCGCAAGGGTGCGTTGTGGAGCGTGCCAATGTTCGCGTCATCGGCGGCGTGCTGTTGGCTCTTCGCGACACTCGATTTGTTCCAGTTTTCCGTAACTTAGCGCATCGCGTAGACCTCGCTGTATCCCCTTGGCGACAAATCGGCGTCCTCCACGCCAGGACAGGGCTGTTTCTGCGGGCATTTCCCTCCTGGCATGGTGGTTGCTTTTCACCGATAGCCCGCGATGGCGGGCAGTTGTTCACCGTCCACCAAGTTTTGAGAAAGGAACGTCACCATGCTCAGCTCTAAATCCCTGATCGCGGCAGCCGTCGCTGCCGTGTTCGCACTGCCTCTTTCGGTCAACGCCGCCGGAACCGAAAAGTCGGGCACGCCTTCGGCCGGGACCGGTTCTTCCGCCGATAAGAGCGGAATGTCCGGTAATGGCGGCGCAGCGTCATCGATGAAGCGCCTCGACGCCAACAAGGACGGCAGCGTGTCGCGCGAGGAAGCGAAGAAAGACACGAACATTTCCAAGCGCTTCAGCGAGCTCGACAAGGACAATGACGGCAAGCTGTCCACCACGGAGATGAACGCCAGCCAAGCGCCCGCCGCCGGGGGCAAGCGTCCCGGCAATTGATCCGACGGGCGGCGCGAGACAAACGCACGCCCTTCGCGCGACCGCATGACGCGGTTGCCCAGCGTCCCGTTGCGCCGGAGAAAACCGGCGAACGGGGCGTATCTACGCGATCACTTCGATGCGGTTCACCACGTCATCCACGGCGAAGATGCACCAAGCATCGAATTCGGCCTGGCGGAGCTCTTCTTCCGTGCGCGCGACGCCTTCCAGCGTAACGACATAATCGCGACACGAAACGTGGATCTGATCCGCCTGCACCAGCGGATCCATTTCGAGCACGAGCTTGAGCGCGTCGACGATCTCATTGTCGTTGTCCTCTTCCGGCGGCCGTACCTCGAGCGCATTGATGACATCGCGGCAGCCCGGCGTCCACCACGCGAGCACGCCCGCCGCTCGCTTGTGCGAGAGGCTGAGCACCCACCCTTCGAGCGTGATCACCCCCTCCTCCACGTCGACCTCGATGTCACCGCCCCAGTCGGTGGAGACTTCGCGCAGCGTCTCGGTCCGGCCCTTGGCGCGCGCACGCACCGTGCAGTTGCGGAATTCGGCTTCCTGGAGAAGGTGGTTGCAGACCGAGTCGCGGATGGCGCCATCGCCTTTCCGCTCGGTGGGCGTTACGCGCACCCGATCGACCACGCCGCGCACCTCCGGGATGGCGGCCGCCTTCTCGAGCGCGAGCTTCTTCGCCCCGGGATGGCCGACTTCCCCTTCGAGGATCACCACGCTGTCGGTAAAGTCCACCTCGATGGGATAGCGGTGCACGTTGATGCGCGCCTCGTACTCGAGCTCCTTCTGCACCAGCCTGATGATCTCTTCCCGGTCGGGCATGCGTCGCTCCTCCAGTGGTTGAGTGCCGGACGGCCGCGCATGTTCCGCAAAAAGCCTCTCCCGCGCTAAATCTGACCCGCCTTGCGCTTCTGGATATGCTTGATGACACCCTTCTTCCCGGCCTGAGTCTTCGGCTTCCAGAGGTTCCTGTGCTGGAGGAGGTCCTCCTTCTCCCAAACGTGGGTCGCGTCGCCCATGTAGACGATGAAGACCTCGCAACCATCGGGGTATTCGTACGGGCCGTGGGGAATGTCCCATCCGAAGACGTAATCCCCGGGGCGCAAATCCTTGCCGGCCACGCACATGCGGCCCTTCGTGACCAGAATGGAGTGCCAGCTCGTGTGGGTGTGTCGGGGCTCCACGTACCCCGCGGGGAAGCGCTGCTTCATGTCGATGCGCTTCATCACGGGGTCGTAGTTGAGGATCTTCACCTTTACGCCGGGAGGCAGCTTGAGGATGCCGCGCACATCGTCGCTCTCCCATTCCACTTCGTGATCGTAAATCGCCTTGAAGGTGTGATCGAACCCGTCCGCGCTCTTGATGGCGGTCTTCGCCCGTGCCATGTTTCCCTCTCCTTTCAGGTCTTCAGAACGTCATGGATTGTGATTTGCATCATACCGCATACCGCGCGCTCGTTGACGTACGGCGGCTCCCCGTGCAGTAATTCATGCCACGCACTGCGCCGCGCTTGCCATAACAAAAGGGAGGCCTCGCCATGAGAAGCAGTTATAGCCGCCGCCTCGCCGGCCTGCTCGTCGCAGCGGTCATGCTTGCCGGGTGCATGCATCTTGACGGCAGGAAGGTTGACGACGTACGCCTCTACAACGCGATCCTTCAGGACGACGTCGAGTATGTCCGCGCGCTCGTCGAAGCGCGCACGCTCGCCCTCGACCAGGCGATCGCGGTTCCCGGCTACATGGAAGGAACGCCGCTCCTCACCGTGGCGGCACGCGCGGCTTCTCTCGGCGTGATGCGCTACCTGATATCCGCCGGAGCCGACGTCAACGCCCGCACCCCGATCAACGAGACGGCACTCATGCTCGCGTCGTTCTTCGATGGCGAAGCAGGCGAGCGCAGCGCGCACTCACGCACGCGGCACGACGAGGCGGTGCGCATGCTGCTCGCCGCCGGCGCGGAGATCGAGAACTATCCGTACCATTACACGCCTCTTTCTTACGCTGCGTATCAGGGGTACGACGCAGCGATACGCCTGCTTCTCTCGCGCGGTGCCCGGGTGGACGCGGACGCAACGGGCGGCGCCACGTACATCAACACGCCGCTCATGATGGCGGCGATACAGGGGCATACGAGCACGGCATTGCAGCTGCTGCGCGGCGGGGCGGATGCGGGGATACGGGTTCACGGCGGCCACACCGCCGCGGAGCTTGCAGCCAAGTACCGGCATCTCGAGCTTGCGCGCCTGCTGCGATGCGCTGAACGTCACGGCCCGGGCGCTTTCCGCCCGCATGCCTGCCCCGGAGGAATGGGACAGGAATGGGCCTCGCCGCATGCAACGCTCGAAGGCACGAGCCGCTAGAAGATCCCGAGCGCAAGCCCGGCCGCGACCGCCTGGCCGGTTTCCGCGCAACGGCGCAAATCTTCGGACCCGATCGCTTTCGGCGCGAGGATGCGCTCCGGGGTCTGCGCATGCGTGCAAACGATAAACGGATCCGCCACGCGCTTCAGCCGCCAGCCGGTGCAGATGCGCTCGATCTGCCGCACCGCGTTCGTGCCATCACTCCCGGCGCAGAGGAGCACCGCGTACGGCCGGCCGTTGATGCGCTCGAGCACCGCGTAGTAGGTGCGATCGAAGAACTCCTTCATCTCGCCCGCGATGGCGGCGAGGTTCTCGGGCGCCGCGAATAGATAGCCGTCCGCGCGCAGGACGTCTTCCGCCTGGGCTTCTTCGGCGCGCAGCAGCCGTACCCGGACCCCCTCCTCCGCCGATGCGCCGCGCATGGCGGCTTCCGCCATCTGGCGCGCGCCGCCGGTTCGGGAATGAAAAACGATGAGAAGCTCTTTCACGCGCGGCGCACCGTGAGGGAATTCAGCTCTTGCCCGATTCGCTCGATGCGGCCCGCACCAGCGCGCGCACCGCCCAGCTCTTCACCTTGCGCGCCTCCTTCTCGTCGAGCTGCAGCACATCGCGGAACACGACCATGGCTTCCGGACCGAAATAGACGGCGAGCGCCGCGCAGAGCCTCTGATACGCCGCCCGGCCGAGACGCTTCTTCACGGGCGCGAGCGCGGCCTCGATGAGCGGAGAGCGCCGGTTCTGCCGCACCGGAACCGCACCATCGCCGGCCGGTGAACGGTTGAGCGAACTTGCGAGCAGCCTCCGCAGTTGCGCTTCGTTGCGATAGACCATTTCATGCAGCGCGGCTTCCGCAGCATCGACCCGCTCTTGGGGATCGCTCGAGGCTTGATCGGCGAACAGCGCTTCAGGCTCCGGGACAGCGCCTTCCAGCGGCGCTTCCATGAGCAGGGCATCGAGGCTGGGAAAGTAGCGATACGCCGTCGCCCGCGAAACCATCGCCGCTTCGGCCACCTCCTCCATGCTCGGCGTCGCGCCCTGCTTGAGCAGTCGTGCCGCCGCGTTCAGGAGCTCCTTGCGCGTGCGATGGCGCTGATTGGGCCGCCCATTGCGGCGTCGCGCCGTCACGCTAGGCCTGAGGGAGCTGTCTCATGATCGCGGCGAGATCGACCCAGACGTTCTCCCGCTGAAGCTCGCCCTTCGCATTGAATTCGACGACGTGGAGCAGGCGGAATTTGAGCGGGCGGTTTCGCCCTTCGATGCCGAACGGACGTCCGGGCGCCCGGCCCTCCCACGTCGATTCGTCCACGAGAAAATTGTCGCCGTAGAGGCGGCGCTCGCATACCACTTTGCCATCGGCGAGATCGGCGAAGAGCGCTTCGTAGAACGGCCCGGCGCCCTCGCGGCCACGGGTCGGTCCCGTGGGCCAGCCCACGATGTCGTGCGTGGCATCGGCGGCCAGCGTGGAAAGGACGCCTGCCACATCGTCGCGCGCTTCGAATCCGAAGTGCTCGTCCATCCTGCGATCCATTTCGGCACGGCTCAGCATGGCGCACCTTTCCCGGTGAGTTGAGACCTGGATATCTTAATGAGACATCTGTCTCAGCGCAACGTCCGCGCGACCGGGCGTCGGACCTCACGCGCAATCGGCGGACGGGAATGGCAACAGGCGGATGGAACGTCGCAAGGAGCGACGGTGCGGGATAGAGCGCTCAGGAAGGGGAGTGCAGAGCGCGCAGCAGGCCTTCTCGACGCGCCCTTACGCCGGGATACTGAACGTTGCGCGCACCGCGGAGCGCGCGAGCGGGGTATCAGCGCTTCGACTGGTGCCTGATCTGCGGATCCTCGTCCTTCGCGCGCGCTTTGCCCTGCTCTTCGTACTTGTCGAGTCGCCGCGCCTCCTCCTCGCTCAGCTTGCCGGCGCGCTCGATCGCCTTCCGGCCTTTCTCGGACTTCACGAACTCGGTGGTGCGTTCGCGATACTTGCGGTCCGCTTCCTTGTCGCCTTCGCCCTGGATGTTGCGCTTGGGATCAGTCATCGGACTCTCCGTCCTTTCCAAATAAAATGGCACACGCATGTCGGCGCCTCTACCGGGATTGATGGAAGACAGCGGTGGAAAGTTCCGGGTACTTCGTGGCGTCAGGCACCGCTCGTGATCGATCAAGATGCGCGGGATTTGCAGCGCTGGCGCTCGTGTCGTGCAAGCGCTACACGAAGCGGTCGCAGCGCTCCGCGGCAACCGCTTCGGCCTATTCCCGCGCCGGAGTCAATCGAGAAAAACGGCGTAGTCGTTCAGCGCGATCCGCGGCGGCTGGAACGTGTTGACGATTGCATCGGGCTCGGCGTAGCCCATCGCCATGCCGCAGATGACGATCCAATCAGCCGTGATGTCGAGCTCGCGGCGAACGATATCCGGATAGCTTGCGATCGCGGCCTCGGGACAGGTGTGCAGGCCTTTTGCGCGCGCGGCGAGCATGAGGGTCTGCAGGAACATTCCGTAATCGAGCCAGCTGCCCTTCTCGAGCTTCCGGTCGATGGTGAAGACGAGTCCCACCGGCGCGCCGAAAAAATTGTAGTTCGTCGCCCGATACGCCTTCGCCTTCTCGCGGTTGCCCCGCGCGATGCCGAGCGTCCCGTAAAGCCCCCAGCCGCACTGCCGGCGGCGTGTCAGGTACGGCTCGTATATCGGATCGGTGTAGTAGTTGTAGTCGCGCTCGTGCCCCGGCTCGTCGCTCAGGAAGGCGCGCTGGATTGCCGCGCCGACGCGCTCGAGCGTCGCGCCGGTCAAAGCGTGCACGCGCCACGGCTGTATGTTGGATCCGCTCGGCGCATGGCGGCCGAGCGCGAGGATCTCGCGGACCACTTCGATTGGAACCGGATCGCGCTTGTAGGCGCGGATCGAGCGCCGGGTGCGGGCCGCTTCGAACACGTCGGCCGCGGGCTTGTTGATGTCATCTGCCATTTACGGGACATTCGAGACGGCGTTCAGCGCGGCGCCAGCTTATCGGCCTCGGCTCGAAGCGTAGCGAGATCTTCGATGATGGCTTTCACCGGGACGTAGTTGGCCGTGCCGTCGGCGGAAGGTCGCAATTTGGCACGGGCGTCGGCGATCAAGGCCAGCATCTTCTTCGCGACGGCGTTGCGCGAGTCCTGGGGGCCAATCGAGCGTGCAAACTGCTCTTCTTCGTCGAGAAATGCGCGCAGCTTGTTGAGATCGAGCTCGGACATATCGGTCAATGATCGCTGGATTCCAGCTTCCGCTGCAATGACGCGGGCCGCACGCGCGCCTCGCGGATGGCGTGCCACAGGCGTGCCGAGGTGAACGGCATGTCGAGATGGTCGATCCCGAGCGGGCGCAAGGCGTCCATGACCGCATTGACGAGCGCGGGAAGCGAGCCGCTGCAACCCGCTTCTCCCACGCCTTTCGCGCCGAGCGCATTGGTCGGCGTCGGCACCGCGTGATCGTGAACCTCGATGTGCTTGAGCCAACCTGCGCGCGGCATCACGTAGTCCGCAAAACTTCCCGAAAGGAGTTGCCCCGTTGCACGCTCGTACACCGCATGCTCGCCGAACACCTGCCCCGCGCCCTGCATGACGCCGCCGTGCACCTGCCCCTCTACGAGGGTGCGATTGATGACAGTGCCGAGATCGTCCACCGCGGTGTAGCGCGCGATCTCGGCGGCGCCGGTCTCGGGGTCGATCTCCACCTCGGCGATATGGCAGCCGTTGGGGTACGTCGTCCCGAAAGTGCCTTCGCCCACCGTGTCCAGAGGATGCGGCTGCGGGCCGGCGAGCTTGCGCGCAAGCTCGACGAAACCAATCGAGCGATCGCCGGCATGGAATCGGCCTGCGCTGTAGCGAAGCTCGTTCTCCGACACACCGAGTGCAACGGCCGCGTGCGGACGGGCGACTTCGACGAGCTTCTCGCCCAGCACGCGAAAGGCGCTGCCGGTGCCCAGCACTCCGCGTGACCCGCCGGTTCCGTTTCCTATGAGGTCCGCCACCGGCGGGCTTGGATGAAACCGCACGTGCGACACGTCGATGCCCAGCGTCGCCGCGACGATCTGCGGGTAGATCGTCTCGTGCCCCTGGCCCGAGGAGTGTGTCACCGCATAGAGCGTCATATTGCCTTCGACGTCGAATTCCGCTGCAGCCTGATCCTTCGGCGCGGCGCCGCCGCCGCCCGCTTCGAGGTACGTTGCAATGCCGATCCCGCGCATTTTCCCGGCACGCGCCGCCGCTTCGCGCCGCGCAGGGAATCCCTTCCAGTCGGCGCGCTGCAGGGCATCGTCCATCACGGCGGCGAAATCGCCGGAGTCGTACGTTCCCGCGTTCGGCGTCTGGTACGGCATCGCCTCACGCGGAATCAGGTTTCTGCGCTTGAGCTCGACCGGGTCGAAGCTATGCTCGTGCGCGGCATGGTCCACGAGCCGCTCGATGGCGTATGCGATGTCCGGCCGGCCCGCGCCCCGGTAGGCTGAAACGGGAACAGTATTGGTGTAGGCGAGCCGGGTGCGCGCGTACACCGCCGGAATGCGATAGACCCCGCCTGCCGTGATCGTCAGGTTACGCGTCGCGATGAACGATCCGAACGTCCCGCCGTATGCGCCGAGATCGGCCCGATCGTCGAACCGGATCGCGAGAAAGCGGCCGTCCGCGTCGATCGCAAGTTCACCGGTGAGCGAAAGCGCGCGCCCGTGGAAATCGCTCACGAAGGTCTCGCTGCGGCTTGCAACCCACTTCACGGGACGCGCCAGCCTTTTTGCCGCCATCATGGCCGCAAAGTATTCGGGATAGGCCGCTCCGCGCACGCCGAAACTGCCGCCCACGTCCTGCGCGACGAGGACGATCTTCTCCTTGTCGAGGCCGGTGACCTGCACCAGCTGTCCGCGCATCGTTCCGACGCCCTGCAACGGCACGTGGACGGTATAGCGGCCGCTCGCCGCATCGAAGGCGGCGAGACACGCACGCGGTTCGAGAGCGTTCCCCACGAGGCGCTGGCTCTCGACAGTGAGCCGGCTCACGTACTTCGCGCGGGCGAACTGCGCGGCCACCGCGTCCGCATCGCCCGACTCGTATTCGAACGCGAGGTTACCCGGAACATCGTCGTGCAGCCAGGGCGCGCCCTCGTGCACCGCGTTTTCGAACCCGACCACGGGCGGCAGATCGCGATACTCGACATCGATCAGCTCAAGCGCATCTTCAGCGATGGCGGCGGTGCGCGCGACGATCATGGCGACCGGCTCGCCGACGTAGCGTACTTTTCCCAGTGCAAGCACAAGATGGTGCGGTTTTCTGAGCTGCTGACCGCCCTTGCCCGGATAGCTCACGATGTTGGGCAGGGACTGGAAGCCCTCCTGCCGCGCATCCTCCCCGGTAAAGATCGCGATCACGCCGGGCGCCTCCAATGCACGTGTCGCATCGATGCGCACAATTTCGGCGTGCGCGCGGTCGGCACGCAGGAACGCGGCGTGCAACTGGCCCGGCAGATTCCAATCCGCGGTGTACCGGCCCTGACCCGTGATGAGGCGCAGGTCCTCGCGCCGCACCGTGTGCGCGTGCTGCGAAGCAATGATCGTGGCGAGAGCGTGCGTGGAAGTCATGGCGTATCCATGGGGCATGTCGCGACCGGCATTTTCGCACAGCGCTGCCGTGCGCGGCAGCGAGCGGTAAAGCGGTGCCGATGCTAGACGCCGCCCAATTCGACTCGCGTTCGGGCACCGCGGCGAATGGGACGAGCTGTCAGTCATCAGGGATGCCAGAGCCGCTCGCGCAGCGCGGAGGCGCGCGTTACGCGGCGCTCGACGGCATGGACGAGTGTTTTCTCTCCACCCCAGATCTCGACGCTCTCCCGTGCCCGGGTAATGCCGGTATAGACGAGCTCCCGGCTCATGACGCGCGACACTTCGTCGGGAAGGATCATCACCACGTGGCCGAACTCCGAGCCCTGCGCCTTGTGGATCGTCATCGCGTAGACCGTTTCGTGCTCCGGCAGCCGGACGGGCGCAATCTTCCGCGTGACACCGTTCTCCCCGGGGAAGCAGACCTTCAGTTGCCCATCCCCGTCCGGCAGCGTAATCCCGACGTCGCCATTGAAAAGCTGCACGTTGTAATCGTTGCGCGTCACCATCACCGGCCGGCCGGCATACCACTCGCGTCGCACGTCGATCAGGCCCTTCTCCTCGAGGGCCGCTTCAATGATCCGATTCACCGCCACGACGCCCATGGCGCCGCCCCGATGCGCGCAAAGCACGCGGAAGGCATTGAAGCGCTCGAACGCGGCTTGCGGCGAGCCGTTGCGCACACTCTCGAAATAGCGGGTCAACCGGTCCACAACACCGGCAGCGAGCGCCGCTTCGAGCGCGCGCGCCTCGATCGGCCGCCAGACGAGGTCGGCGTGAGAACCGTTCTCGAGAAGCTTCACCGCCCCGGCGCCGTCGCCGCGGTTCACGACGGCGGCGAGCTGCCCGATGCCGGTGTGCGCGCCAAAGCGATAACTGCGATTGAGAAGCGCGATGGAGTCACCAAGCGGCGAACGCGGCGTCGCGCCCCTTTTCGCTTCTGCGGTTGATTCGCCCGCGAGCGATGCAAGGCGTGCGGCAAACGCCGGCGAGACGCCGCTCTCCGCACAGATGTCGCCCAGCACCGCGCCCGCCTCCACGGAAGCGAGCTGGTCCTTGTCGCCTAGCAGGATGAGCCGCGCATGCGGCGGCAGCGCAGCGACGAGCTTCGCCATCAGCGCAAGATCCGCCATCGACGCTTCATCGACGACGAGCACGTCGAGCGCGAGGGGATTGGTGCGGTCGTGCCGGTAATAGACGGAATCGGGACGCGCGCCGAGCAGCCGGTGCAGGGTGTGCGCTTCGGGCGGCACGCAGGCTCGCACCGGATCGTCGGGCGCAAAGCGCTCGAGCGCATGGCGCACCGCCTCCTGCACGCGCGCCGCCGCCTTGCCGGTTGGCGCAGCGAGCGCAACCGCGAGCTTGCGGCGCGCCTGCTCGGCGAGCAAGGCAAGGATTTTCACCACCGTGAACGTCTTGCCGGTGCCGGGTCCGCCGGAGATCACGCAGAAGCGGCGCAGTACCGCCATCGCCGCGGCGCGCTTCTGCTCGAGATCGCGCGGGTCCGGGAAGAGGCGCTCGAGTCCGGTCTTCAACGACGCGAGATCGACTTCTCCAGCATCCGATGCGCGGGCCAGCAAGTCCTCCGCGAGCTGCGTCTCGTATTGCCAGTAGCGGTAGAGATAGAGCCTCCCGGCGTGATCGAGCACGAGCGGTCGGAAGTCACCCGGTGCGCCGACAACCGAAGACGCGCGCAGTTTCGCGATCCACTCCTCGACCGGCGGTGCCGCGCAGCCGATGTCCGCGACCGGCTTGCCCGCATAGTCGGCGAGCTGCACACAGACGTCGCCGTTGCCGGTCGCGCGGCTCGCAAGCGTCGCCGCCGCGAGCAATACAGCGTCGCCCTGTCCGGCAAGCCGCGCGATGAAACGCCCGAAGTGCCGGTCGATTTCACTCGCTTGTGCGTCGTCGTTGTATGGCATCAGGGTCGCATTCATTCACTAGCCCTGTTTCAGATAACGATCGAGCGCTTCGATGAGGCCGTAAGCCGGCCGGTCGGCGTAGACGCCGAGCGCGCCCGTCCTGGGGCTCATGCCGCGCACGAAGAGATAGCGCACGCCGCCGAAGTGCTTCTCATAGTTGTAGCCGGCAATGCGCGCGGCGAGATAGCGATGCAGCGCGACGCAGTACACGAGGTACTGCAGGTAGTACGCTTCACGCGCCATCGCCTTGCAAAGCGCCTCCGGGCCGTACGCTGCCGGCTCGGGACCCAGCCAGTTCGACTTGTAATCGGCGAGGTAATAGCGCCCGCCCGCTTCGAACACGAGGTCGATGTAACCTTTTATATAGCCGCGCATGGGGGCGAATGTCAGCGCGCCGATGCGCTCCCGGATTTCCGGTGGGAAACCCCCATCGATCAGGATCGCGCGCAATCCCGAGTCCGACAGGTTTGCAACGGGGTAATAGAACTCCACTTCGTTCAGGCGCTGGCCCTGCGTCACGCGATCGAGGCGTAGAGCCCCTCCCCCGTCGAGCGGCGTTGCGATGACGTTCTCCACCATATCCGACACGACGCCGACCCAATGGGCGGGGAAATCGTATGCGGCGAGCTGACGTGCGACGATACGCTGCAGCTCCGCGCGATTCAGACGGGAGAAGTCGACCTCCTCGAAGATGGCATGGAGGCATCGGCCGGTGCGCGCCCCGCGCGGAAAGGCGTGGATGTCGCGCATCTCGGTCGCTTCCACGCGCTCCGCATCGCGTGAGCCTCCATCGTAGTCGGGCATCTCCGCAGAGCGCGCGTGAGCGAGCGCCGAGAAGCTGGTGATGCGCCATGTCTCGCGCACTTCTCCGGTGAAAGCTCGCGCGGTCAGTTCGGGTAACGACGATGCGATCGGCGGCTCGACCGCTCGTTCCTCGAGCGTGATCCGGCGCACCGCGACATAGCCTTCTGCGCTCGCCGATATCCGTTCGAGATCTTCCTGTATCAGCGTGTCGTCGAGCGTCACGGTGATCGAATGCGGGTTGCCCTCGCGACGATGCAGCAGCCACGCGGGAGCCGAGGTGCATGCCTCATTGATGTTCCCCCATACCATCCAGCAGCGGTAGCGTGCGCGCGTCAATGCGACGTAGAGCAGGCGTAGGCTCTCGGCCAGCTCCTCGCGCTCCGCCAACGGGCGGCAAGCTTCCAGGGCGTCGGAGCCGACATCGAGCACCGCTGCATAGTCGTTCCCGGGATCATGAAACCTGATCGCCGACGCCTTTGCTGCGCGCAGCCGTCCATCCCACATGAATGGACAGAAGACGAGCGGGAACTCCAGGCCCTTCGCCGCATGCACGGTGAGAATCTTCACCAGGTTTTCGTCGCTTTCGAGGCGCAGCAATTCTTCTTCGTTCCTGCCGCCAGGCGATCTCCGCTTATCAGCGAGCCACTCCAGGGCGGCGCCCATCCCGTCGCCGCCCGTTTCGCGATGCATGAGCTCGAGGAGGTGCGACAGATTGGTCACACGGCGCTCGCCGTCCCGGTACGCGAGGAGCCGCTTGAGGACTCCATAGTCATGAAAGAGGCGCCGCGCCATGCCGATGAAGCCGCGCTCGTGCCATTCGTTGTGCGCGGCGCAAAAGCGCTCGAGCGTCTCCTCCCATCGCGCTTCATCCAAAGCGAGTGCGTGGAGCGTGGTTCCCGAGCAGCCGATCAGTTCGGTCGCAAGCGCCGCGCGTACGAGCGCCTCGCGCCCCGGCTCGGCAACCGCCATCAGGATCCGCTGCAGCTCCTCGGCCTCGGGAGTGGCAAAGACGCTCTCGCCGCCGCGCTCGACGCTCGCAACGCCGAGACGGCGCAGCGCCTCGCTCATTTCGCGCGCCTGTCCGTGGTTGCGCACCAGCACGGCCACATCGCCGCCGGCAAGCACACGTTCGCGGATTGCGCCGTCCTCCGGCACACCGATGCGCGCCCGGCTCTCGGCGCCGAGGCGCAGGAGCCGCGCGATTTCGTTCGCCGTCGCTTCCGCGGCAAGCTTCACCGCGGCGTCCTTGCTGAGCGGTTTGCCGTTCTGGCTCGTGACGACCCAGAACTCGAACGGCGCCGGGCTTTCGCCGTCCACCACGAAATGACCTCGGTTCCCGGGCGCAGCCTCGGAAGGCACGAAAGGAATGTCCGGAATCACGAAGGGCGCCTTGCTCCGCTCGAACAGGGTATTGACCGCGGCGAGCAACGGGCGGTCGGAGCGCCAGTTCACATCGAGGGTATGGTGGTGCTGCGCATCGCTGCGCGCGTCGAGATACGCGAAGATGTCGGCGCCGCGGAAGCTGTAGATCGACTGCTTGGGATCGCCGACGAGGAATACAGGAAGCCCGCTATCCCGATAGATCGCCTGGAAGATCCGGTACTGCACCGGATCGGTATCCTGGAACTCGTCGATCAGCGCCGCCGTATAGCGGCCGCGCAGTGCATCGGCGAGCCGTGCGCCGTGCTCCGCAGAGAGCGCGCGCTCGAGATTGAGCAGCAGATCGTCGTAGGACTGCAGCCGGAGCCGCTGCTTTCGGCTGGACAGCTCCGCGTTGCAGTATTCAACGAGCTCCGCCTTCAATCGCGCGAGCCGGCTTTCGTGGGCCGTCTGGAGCGCCGCGTGCGTATTCTTCAACGCTTCGCACGCCGCATAAAACGGATGGCTCGGCACCGTCGCGCCCTTCTTCGTTCCATCGGCAAGTGCGCGCGGCGTGAACTTGTCGAATCGTTCGAAGAGCGTGAGTCCCGGTTTCTCGTCAGCAAGGCATCGCGCCATCGCTTCCAGCCAGTTCGCGATCCAATCCGGGCGGTACTTGTTGCCGCTCCAATGGGTATTCCCGAAGAGTTGCGCCGCAATCGCCTCACGCGACTCCCGCCATATCGTGCGTGCTGCGGCATATGCGCGCGCGTAAGCCACTTCGACTGCCGCAATGTCGCCGGTCGACGCGGGCTTGCGGATCTCGAGGTAAGGCTTGCCGATCCTGCCGTTCAATTCGTCCCTCAACGCTTCCGGCGTTACCTTTCTCGAGAGCGCGTAGCGCACGAAGAGAGGGGATGCCTCGTAGAGAGTCTTGCGCCAGAAGTCGTCGGTGATCTCCTGTAGGAGCAGGCTCTCGTCGGGCAGGATCTCGGTCTCGAACGGCATCCCGCTTTCGAACGCACGATCACCGAGCACGCGCTGGCAGAAGGCGTGGATGGTGTAGACCGGCGCCTGGTCGAAGTCCCGCAGCGCGCTCGTAAGCCGATCCCTCGCGAGCGCGCGATCGGGCACGCGCGCCAGCAGTCCGGCCAGCAAAGGATCGTCCTTGAAGCCATCCAGTGTAGACTCGAATGCCGCGCGCGCTTCGGCGAGCCGGGCCCGGATACGGTCCCGCAGCTCAGCCGTCGCCATTTCGGTGAAGGTGACGACCAGTATCGAATCCACGCGGCGATTGGTTTCCAGCAAAAGCCGCAGGTAGAGCGCGGTGATCGTCCACGTCTTGCCGGTGCCGGCGTTCGCCTCGATGAGCGAGATACCCTCGAGCGGCGCATGAAGCGGATCGAGACGTGGAGTCGTCACGCCGCGCGCTCCTCTTCCATGGCCGCAAGCAATGGCCCGAATACGGTGGCGGCAAGCTGCTCGAATTCCGCGTCGAGCGGATCGCAACCGCGAAAGGCAAGACGGTAATACGGATCGACATCTTCTCCGCGGTGATGATTCGAGCGCCATGCACCGCGGGCGGCATCGATGGAGCGCTCCTTCTTCATGTACGTGCAGGCACTCGCGGGGAAAAAATGCAGCGGGCGTTGCAGCCCCAGCCAGTACAGATCGAGAAGCGCCTCGAGCAGCACGCGTGCCTCCGCCACCGGACGGAATTGCAGGGCCTTGTCCTGCAAGAACCATAGCGTGACCGGCTTGACCCCCGTCGGCTTCAACACGTTGAGCACCAGATGTCCTATCCACGCGTCGAGCAGATCCTTGGGCTTGCACTCCGCCAACCGGTGCCCGAGCAGTCCCGCTGCGCTCACTCCGCTGAGCACGCCGCGCAGCTCCATCCCGCCGGCGAGTTCCAGATCAAGCGGAATGGGGTCGAGCGTCTTCTCAGGCAGCGCATGGAGAAATCGTTGCGCAAACGCCTCCACCTCGTGAGCAGTGCCCTCGAATGCGACGGCACCGACTTGCGCATGGGGCAGCAGGCCACTCGCGTGCGCGGCGCGTAACGCGCTCGCCACGGGCTCGCCGCGCATGCGCACGGCAAGAAGCCGCTGCTTGAGCGCGTACGCGTCCAGGGCGTCCAGGCCGAGGGGCTCGCGTCCGTCTACTTCCTCGTCCGCTTCCTCGAGTCGGATGCCGAGCCGCTCGCGTAAGAAGTAGCGCGCCGGATTGCGCAGGAACCGGATGAGCGATTTCAGCTCGACCGTGCGCCACTCCGGCTCCGGTTCGGGCAACGGCTGTGCGACGAATGGTTCACTTGCTGCGCCTCCCCTTCCCGCAAGCCTTGCAGCCTGGCACAGCATGCGGGAGTAGCTGAAGAGGCGCGGATAGCCCGCGAAATAGCGCGGGCTGAACGGTTGCAGCGGATGATGAGTGACGACGTGCCGGCGGATGTCGCTGCCGTGTGGTCCGGAATGATTTTGCGCGAGGCAGTCGAGCAGCTCGCTCACCAGCACCGAAGGCGGCATCACGCTGTTGTCGCGGATATGCTGCCCGGTATAGCTCACATAGAAACAGCGCCGCGCCGAGAGCAGCGATTCGAGGAAGAGATAGCGGTCGTCGTCGCGCCGCGAGCGGTCGCCCTTGCGAAAATCGTTTGCCATCAGGTCGAAGCCGTACGGCCGTCGCATGCGCGGGAAGGCGGTGTCGTTCATGCCCACCAGGCACACGACCTCGAAGGGGAGGCTGCGCATCGGCACCATCGCGCAGAACGTGATGCCGCCCGAAAGAAAGGCACGACCCGGGATTTCCAGCCGGCTGCGGAGCGCAGTCTTCACCACGTCGAGCGTGATCGTGCCGTCGAAGCCCCCGGCGGCCGCTTCCGATTCGAGCGCGCCAATCGCGCCGCGCAGGCCCTCCATCTCTTCCTCGCGGCTTTCGTCCGCATCGAAAAACTGCGCGAGGACCGCACGGAGCGCTTGCGCCCACTGTGCCACCGTGCGTGAAGCGGGCATGTCGTCCAGGGCGATCGCAGCCTCCGCAAAACTCGCAAAGCGGCCCAGTATCTCGCCCAGACTGCCTTCCACTTCGTCGTACGGCAGGATGTCGGCAAAGAGGCGCTCGTTTCCGCCCGGAAGCGCGTAGCCGAGGAGCAGGCGATCGAGCCCGAAGCGCCAGGTATGCTCGACCGTGGCCGGCACCCCGAAGCGCGCTCGGTGCCCGGCGTCGATCGCCCAACGGATGCCGCTCGCGCGCACCCAGCGGTGCACCGTGTCCAGGTCTTCGGCCGTCAGCGAGAAACGCCGCTGGACCGCGGGCTCGTCGAGGATTTCCAGCACCTCACTCGCTTCGTAGCGGCTGCCTGGAAGGTCGAGCAGCGAGAGCAACGTCGCGGCAAGGGCGCTCTCGCGCTCCGCGCTGCGATCCGAAATATTGAACGGGATGTGCGGCTCCGCGCTACCGAACACCGCTTCCACATACGGCGCGTACGTTTCGATGTCCGGCGTCATCACGACGATATCGGAGGGCTGCAACCCGCTGTGCCGCTCGAAGAGCGCGAGCAGCTGATCGTGGAGCACTTCCACCTCGCGCATCGCGCTGTGGCAGACGTGCACTTGCACCGAGCGGTCGTCGGCAGCGATTTCGACGCCGCCACCGGACGACCGGCGCTCCTTGAGATTCAACACGTCGGATTGCAAGGCCGCGAGCAGTTGTCCGGCGCCCGGCTCCACGTAGTGCTCGTGCTCGAGCGCCGGGTAGCTCTGCAGAAGGTCGATGAAGTCGCGGGCCTGCTTGCCAAGCGAAGCGAGCAGGCTGTTGCCGCTTTCGAGATACGCCGCCTCGGGACGTCCCGCCGCCTGCTTGCGCGCGATTTCGCTTCCCGATGCGATATCGCCCCAATATTCCCGGCACGGATTCATGACGAAGAGGTGAACCTCGATGTGCGCAGCGAGCGCGGCGAAGAGCTCGAGCAGCATCGGCGGCAGCGCAGGCGCGCCGAAGACCGAGATCCGCTCGGTCACTCCGGCACGCGCGATTACCGCACGATCGATGCGGGAAAGTAACGTTCGATGGAGCCGCGCGCGATGCGGCGCGTCGGCGTGTTCGACCAGGCCCCTCCACAACGCCGCCTGCCAGTGCGGCGCATCACCCGCCTCCCACTGCGCGATCCAGTCGGGCCGGTAGATGAGGTACTCGTCGTAGCTTTGTGCAAGCCGCCGCGCAAGCTCGTAGCGCCTGAAGACTTCGCCCCGTATGTAACTGTCAACGGGCGCGAACTCGGCGCGGCCTTCCATCGCCGGCAGTAGCTGCATGATGCGCCATGCCATCGCTTCCGGCTCGAAAGGCGACGTTTGAGGCAGGTCGCCGAGCGCCCGATACAGCGTCCACGCGAAGCCGGCGGGGAACGTGAAACGCACGTTGGCGCATACCCCGTTCAGCCGCGCCAGCTGCAAGGCGAGCCAGCGCGCCACGCCCTGGCTCTGCACGACGACGATCTCGGGCGACAAGGCCGCCGCGAGCGGGATCTGCGTCACCGCCGCCAGTTGCCCGGCGAGCACCTCGAGCCGATTGCTCTGGTGTACATTCAGCACAGCATGGCCCTGCTCGCCCGCGACATTCGGATCCGTCCCTCACCCATCCCTGCTTCGGATTGTAGCCGCCACGCGGGCTCAGCACGTGGGCCTGCTAGGGTCTTTCCTTCTGCACGAGACAATAAAGGAGCGCGCGTCCTTCCTCGCCGAGCTCGCCCTCGGCACGATGCGGCATGAAGCGGCGCTGAAACGCAGCGCTCGCCGCGGCAGAATCGGAGACGTCATAGCCGAACGCCGAGAGCAGCAGCGTCGTCTCGATTTCCGGCGGCGCCGGCTCATACGGCGGATCGCACCAGACGCTGAAGCCATGCTCCGCAAGCACTTTCCACGGGAACCAGCGGCTCGGATCCACCTTGCGGCGCGGCGCGACGTCGCCATGTCCCAAGACATTCGCCGCGGGAACGCGATAGCGCAGCTTCAAGTCCGCGAGCAGCGCGAGAAGTGCGTTGATCTGCGCGTCCGGATACGGCTCGTCGCCGTTGTTGTCGAGCTCAATGCCGATGGAGGCCGAGTTCATGTCGGTGTTGCCGGCCCAGTACGAGCTGCCGGCGTGCCACGCACGAGCGAGCTCGTCGACCAGGTAATAGATCTTCCCGTCGCGGCCGACGAGGTAATGCGCGCTCACCTCGCGCGATCGATCGGTGAGCGTCGCGAGCGCGCGCTCCGCTGTGTCGTTGCTCGAATGGTGCAGGATGACGTAGTTCGGGCGCCGCTCGTTGTAGCTGGGCGAGGGACGCTGCTCGACGGAAAGGCTCGTGCGGGGCGGCAGCGGCGCGCAGCCGGCGGCAAGGAGCAACAGCAGTACCACGCAAGACCGCGTCATCGCCCTCCCCGGCGCAACTTCAGCCGTTTGCGCGGCTCACCCTCGGGGAACGGTCACGCCAACCAGCGTGTCGCGCGTCGCGATCCTTGCGAGCTCATCCTCGGTCCAGCCTTCGGTGCCGGCGGGGCGCATGGGTATCACGACGTAGCGCATGTCGGCGTTCGAATCGTGCACACGCACGGTGACGTGCTCCGGCAGCACCGTACCGAACTCCTTCAGCACGGCACGCGGCTCGTACACCACCCGCGAACGGTAGTTGCTGCTCTTGTACCACGTGGGCGGCATGCCGAGGAGCGCGCGCGGGTAGCAGGAGCACAGCGTGCACACGATGACGTTGTGCACCTCCGGCGTATTCTCCACGGCAATGAGGCGGTCGGCCTCGAGATCGACGCCCATTTCCGCGCACGCCGCCTTGCCGTCCTCGAGGAGCCGCTTCCTGAACTCGGGATCGACCCACGCGCGCGCGATGACCTGCGAGCCGCGATAGGGAAAGTCCTGTTCGAACGTCTCCATGCGGCGGCGAATTTCGTCCGCGTTGATGACGCCTTTTTCCTCGAGCAGCTCCTGCATGGCGCGGCTCATGATCTCGTAGTCGGAGGGCGGCCCTTCATCGTCGTGATCGGGCGCAAGCTGCTCGTGCGCATGATCGTGGGCATGCTCGCGGTGGGCATAATGATCAAACGGGGTATTCGCGCTCATGTGATTCACCTTGCTGGTGCCGGCTCGAGCCAGTGTTCGTAGATTTCCATTTCGATGATGTCGTGCGCGGGGCCGTCATACGCGTTCCAGACGTGCTTCTGCGGGAAACGCACGCGATACAGCACCTTGCGCGGCTCGCCATCGAATCCGTAGGCGAGCTCCTCCGGATTCGGAAACGCGCCGCAGATCCGTTCGATCACGCCTTCCTTGCCGCGAATGTAGTACGGCGTGCGGCGGTGTCCCGGCGGAAACGCGCGCTTCACGACCACGCGATCGCCCACGTTGAAGCGGTGCGCGGTCGCCGGCGTATACGTGGAGGGACTTGCAGTCCGTTCGTTGCCGCGCTCGGTGATCATCGATGGCCGCTCTTGTTCACCGGCGTCGAAACCGCCTTGGGCACATCGAAGCGCGCGCGCACTTCCGCCATCTTCCTTCCAAGCTCGCTCTCCGTGATGTATCCCTTTTCAAGGAGCACCGTGCGGAGCGCCGAAGTCGTGCGCTCGAAGTAATCGAGCTTGTAGTACATGTCGCCGAGATCCTCGGCGGCGCGGCGCAGTTCGTCCACGCGCACTATTCTTTTCGCACTCAGCGTGCTGCGCAGCGCGTTCGCCTGCCTTTCCCAGAATTTCATGCCGTGGTCCGTCGTGTCGATCGGCCCGGCTTGCTCGCCGCCCATGTCGTGCGGTCCCTTGTTGATCGGCTTGTCGCTCATCGGCTACCTCGTCGGGATCACACCCCGACACCGGGGTCTGACCCCATAACAATAGCACAGCAGCGGGGTGGTTTGACCCGCTGCCGAGGCTCTCGCTAGAATCGGCTCGCCCGGGATTCCGTGTATCGCTGGGTCGCAGCCAAGGAGGATTCCATGTCATACCGCACGGCGGCTCTCATCGTTGCCGCGATCGCCTGTACCCTGGTCTCGCCGGCCCATGCGCACCACGCGATGGATTACCAGATGCCCGCGACTTTTGTCCAAGGCCTCCTCTCGGGCCTGGGCCACCCCGTGATCGGGATCGATCATCTGCTCTTCACCCTCGGCGCGGGCGTGCTCGCGGCGCAGCTCGAGCGCGGGTATCTGCTCGCGTTGCTGTTCGTGATCGCCTCCATCCTGGCGGCTGCCGCGCGCGCCGCGGGGTCGCCATGGGAGATGAGCGAGCTCTGGATCGCTGCCTCGCTGGTAGCGCTCGGTGGGATGGCGATGGCCGCGCGTAAACCGGCCCGCGGATGGCTGGCGGCGCTCTTCGGCGTAGCGGGATTGCTGCATGGCTACGCACTCGCCGCAGCGATCGTCGGCGCGGAGGCGGCGCCGCTCTATGCCTACTTCGCCGGACTCGCAGGCGTGCAGTCCTCGATTGCACTCGCGGCGTTTGGAGCGGCGAAGTGGCTCGCTGCACGCCGCCCGCACCTGCCGGTGCAGCGCATCATGGGTGCGGCGGTGGGCGTCGCCGGGCTCATCTTCGCCGGTCTGATCGCCCTCGGCTGATGTCAATCGCACACCAGGAGGACCGCCATGGCGCTCAAGCTACGCAGGCTGTCGCACGCGCTCGGCGCGGAAGTATGCGGCATCGATATCGCCCGGCCGATGAGCGAAACCGAGTTCGGCGACATCTATGACGCGTTTCTCGCGTACGGCATCCTGCTCTTTCGCAATCAGAATGTAACGCGCGAGCAGCACATCGAATTCAGCCGCCGCTTCGGCGAGCTCGATCGCCATGACGCGTTGCCGCGCGACCGGCATCCCGCCTACCCCGAGCTACTGCGCGTCACGAACGAGCCGAATCCCGACGGCACGCCATCGGACACCCGCTATACCGGACGGCAATGGCACTCCGACATGTCGTTCACCCCATGTCCCGCGCTCGGCTCGCTGCTCCGATGCTTTGCGGTTCCGGACGTGGGCGGCGATACGCTGTTCGCGAGCATGTACATGGCCTACGAGACGCTGTCCGACGGCATGAAGAAGTTGATCGCGGACCTCCACGGCATCCATATGTCGGGAACACGCAAGATCGCGAACACGGCAACGGGAATCTCGCGCGCCGAAGAGCAGCGCCGCATCAACCCGCCGGTCGCGCAGCCGGTCGTGCGCGTCCATCCGGAAACGGGACGCAAGGCGCTCTATCTCGGCGAGAAAGTCAAACGCTTCGACGGGATGACGGAAGAGGAAAGCCGCCCGCTCATCGACTATCTCAACTGCCACGCGACACGCCCGGAATTCGTGTACCGCCACGCCTGGCGCGCGAACGATATCGTGGTCTGGGACAACCGCTGCACCATGCATCAGGCGCTCGGCGACTTCGACGAAACGCAGTTGCGCCACCTCGAGCGCACGACCGTGCTGGGGACCCCTTCGGGATACGTGGTCGCCGACGCGTAGAAAACGGCCGGCCTAATTTGCGCTGCTGTTCTCGGCCTGGTCCAGCGCTTTCAGCACCTGGTCGGTGATATCGATCGCGCGCCCGGCATAGACCGCCTCCTGCACCACGAGGTCGAGCTTCTGCGCTTTCGCGATCTTTGCCACGACGGCGCGAAGATCGCGCAGGAATTTCTGCCGCTCCTCGGCCTTGCGGCGCTCCACATCCTCGAGGAAACCGCGCCGCACCTGCTCGAAGTGCTGCGCAGTCCGCACGAAATCGCGGCGCTTGCTGTTGATTTCCCCAGCCGGCGCATCCGCTGAGAGACTCTCGAGCTCCTGCTGCATCGCCGTGACCTTGGCGTGCAGGTCCCGCACTTCGGCTTCGCGCGTCGCAAATTCCTGCTTGAGCTTCTCGGCGTCGAGCTTGGGACGCTTCGATTCGCGCTCGATGCGCAGCACGTTGATGAAGCCGATCTTTACCGGCTGAGCGACTGCAGGGAGCGCCAGCACGAGCAGTGCCGCGGCGAGCCCCGCCCACATTACGAGGCGATTCATACGACGAAAGCTTACGGGAGAACCGAACGAAGCTCCAGCCCGGCGCGAGACAAACTCGCGGTTCGCGTCAGCGTGCCGGATCCATTGCGGTCCGTTGCCGGCTCGCGTGCAGCCCGCTCACGAGCTCCGCCATGGCGTTGGAGAGATTATTGAGCGGGTTGGACCTGCAGTAGTTTTCCACCCACGCCTCGACGTTCGCGACGCTCGCCTTGCCCAGTATGTCATGGGTGTCAGGCTGCCAGCCGTTGTACGAGGTCACGTAGCCTGATATCCAGGCCTGAATCTGCTTGTAGCGCACGCCCTCGGGATCCCAGCGCTCCTCGATGTAGGCTTCACACGGAATCGCCATGTACACGGCATAGGTTTTCTGCTGCTCCGCCGACGCGGGCAGGAAGACGCCGGCAAGCGCCAGCGCAAGTAGCAGTCTGCGCATACGAGCCCTCCCTTGCCGCGGATGATATCAGCTTTACCCCGCGCCCCGCTTCGCGCGCGCGGCCGCCTCGGGCAAAATTTTTTTGCGCGTATCGGGAGGTTCGCTACACTCGCGCGCCGGCGCCCGTTGCGGGCCCGCGCTCGAGGTCGCGCAGCATACGATCGAGATCGCGCCCGGCAATCAGCCGCAGCGGCTTTCCGGTCGCGAAGCGGCGAGCGGCAACGGTGTACTCGCCGGTGCTCACGAAGACGCATCCGCTGGCCGCTTCGGCGTCCATCGAGCGATAAAGCTCGCGAAGCGGCTCCACATCGATCGCTTTGCTGCGCCAGCGCCGGCACTGCACGGCAAGCCGCTGGTTGCCCCGTGTGAGCACGAGATCGGCACCGCGCTCCGGCCTCGAGCTCTGCGCAACCACGTACGCCTCGTTTTCGAACGCGGCCCGCGCAAAATGCTCGAAGCGTTCCCGCGGCAGCGCGCGCAACGTCGCGACGCTCATCTCGAGGTCGAGCGCGCGGCGCCGGCGATAGGCGTGACCGAGAGAAAAAAAGGCAAGAGCGACAAAGAGCAGCGCGACGAAGGCTGCGGAGGACTGCGCAGTCGCGGCGAGCGGTTTCAGCGCTGGGCTGGAACCGGCGACCGAAGGCACGATCCACTTCAGTGCGACATAGGCGACCGCAGCGAGCGCTATGCCCGCCCGCCACGGCAGCTTGGTGCGTACTTCCGGGTACGCCGAGATTGTGCTTTTCTGCATCTTTCCTCCCAGACGGCGATGACATGCCGTTCCCGTAGCACAAGAGCATATTGTAGCTGCAATAGGAGATGGCGTCCTGCACGCGAAGCGCGCGCAGGACGCATGCGCAATCGGACTCTAGACGCTTTTTCTGCGGCTTGCGACGAGCGAATCGATCTCGCGCACGTTGGAACGCGAGAGATCCTTGTCGATTTCTTCCTCGATCAGCTTGCGCGCTTCCCGGCTCAGGCTCTTGCGAATCATGGCCAGAAACTTCGGCGCGGCGACGATCCAGAGGCGGCTGTAACGGTGCTCGTTGCGCGCGGTTTCGAGATAATCCGCGATCTGGTGTGAGAAGCGCTCCGCCTCGTGCGTATCGGCGGTGATGCCGGGCGACTCGGTATGCGCGCGCGTACGGAGACTCGAGCTGCGCGAGCGCCCTTCCGCATCGGTGGTGAGCTCGCTATGCCGCGCCCGGCCCAGCGGATTGATCAAGTCGGCGATTTCCTGCACCGCGCGCGGCGAACGCACTTCCTCGAAGATCCGCGCGCGGGTGCGATCGGCTACGAGTATCCACGTGGTGTCCATGTCGAGGTGGACAGAATGCGCGCGGCTTCGTTCGCGGCCCGGGTGACGAAAACGCCAAGGTCAAACCACGAGTTCTAGGCTGAAATCACGAGCCCGATGGCGATGAGGCCGGTCACGATCGCCGCCACGCTCAGCCAGAGCACGAGCCGCGTCCTTATCGCCATCACCTGCGAGGCGCGCGCGAGCACCGCCACCTCTTCCGCCAATTGCTTCAGCACCGCCGCGTCAGCGCGATCGTGCTCCTCGAGCGCCGCAATGCGTTCCTGCAACGACTCGAATTCACCGGGTGCGCCGCTCTCCGGGTGCCGGCGCCGCGTCTGGTTGAGCAGCCGATTTGCCGCGTCGACCACCGTCGGCGCCTGGCTCAGGATGGTTCCCCACGGCAGCGCCTTCAGTGCCGTCAGCCACCCGATCGCCATGGCCCTCCGCGAATCGTCATGTCCATTCGCGTATTGTGAACGAGCTTGCGCGGAGGCGGAAGCGGGCTGCGGCTCAGTCCGCCCTCGCCCTTTCCGTGGATTCGGACGCGTCCTCCGGTGCGCGTGCGGCGTCATGCGGCCGGCGTCCCGTTTCGATCATCGTTTTCATGCGCATCAGGTCGTCGTCCATTTCACTCTTCGGATCGGCGCCGAAGACGCGCGCCACGACATGACCGATGGCGCCGGCAAGCGGCATGTACCATAGCCTGATATCGATGCGCGTGCCGCCGTTGCCGTTGGGATAGAACCGCACCATGCCCCTGTGGCGGACGGGAGAGCCCGGTAGCGAGCGCCATTCGATACGCTCGTTGGGAACAACGCACGTCACTTCCGAGATCCATTCGATCGGCATGCCGGCTGGCCCCGCCACGATCCAGCGCGAGCGGTACTCGTCGAGCGGCTGCACTTTGAGCACGTTCGACATGAAGAGCGGGAAATTCTCGTAATCGCGCCAGAATGCGAAGACGTTCTCCACCGGCGCGTTTACGTTGATCGTCTTTTGCACGACGACGCCGCGGCTTTCGTCTGCCATGCCGAGCAGGCTCGAAAGCTCCCGATTCGTCGCGGCGCGCAGGAGGAGTCCCCCGCCGAGCACGCTCATCGCAAGATTCATCGCGCTCCGTCCCCGGGTGCCCGCCATCATCAGTCCCGCGCCGAGTGTGCCCGCGATCAGACGCGCGGTGGGAGACCAGTTCCGTTGAAAGAACTCGAAGCGATTGTTGCGCGGCCGCCCGCCCTGCAGGGCAGAGATCCCATCCGGCTCGGGATAAGCCGACAGGCGGTCTTCCACCCCCCGCACGCCCTCCACCCGCCGCACGGTCGAAATGAGGGGCTGCACTTCGTGAATGAGGATAGGGCCGCTCAGCGTGACATAGCCGTCGCGCACCGCCACCTCGATCGCGTGCGGATGCGAAACGACACGTCCCAGTTTCGAGCGCACCCGCTCGGTCAGCTCGCGATCCGAAATACCCGTTTCCTCGCTCAGCCACCGGCTCGCTTCGGCAAGTAGGCCGTTGCTGCGGTTAACGACGTCGACCGCGGTGATGCGGCGGGCTTCCCGCAAGCGCCGCCCGGCATGCACGATTTGATCGCGCAGCAGCGCGCGCCGCCGCCGCCCGCGGTCAGGGTCCAGAAAATACATAAGGGTCGCGCCGATCCCGAGGGTGCTCAGCATGGGCCAGGGACCCGCCGTTGTCTGTTCTGTAGTGGCGACATCGTCGGCACGTTCCAGTTCGTCTTTCATCGCCGCTCCTTCGATGGGGTTCGCAGGCGGCAAACGCCGCGTCTTCCTTCTGTGACCACCGGGAACGGTGGCGGTTCAGGACAGCGCAATCACTCGCGTGACGGCCCGCGTGACACCGAAGGTCGGCACGTAAACCGAATGCGTGCCCGGCCCGCCGGCCACGACGATACCGATGCCGTCGGGGGCTGGCGCAGGAGGGATGAGGGTGCCCGCTTCAATCACGCCCAATTCGCCGCGTCGAATATGTTCGACACGCGCCCGGTCCTTGGCGGCTAAGCGGCCCGCAGGCAATTTCGACAATTCCCACAGACGCTGGCGGATTTCCGGTTTGCCGAGACCGTCGCGCCTCAGGATATGGGCATGCTCGGGCGAGAGCACGATCCACGGCTCGCCGCCAAAGTAGTAATCGTTGCTCAGCGGAAACGCGATGCACTGCGCGATCGCCTGCAACAGGTCTTCCGCATCCTTGGCGTGGCTGTTCATATTCAATGTGCCCGACGCGCCGATCACGCTAACGGTGCTGCGCTCGCGCTCGTATCCCCGCTCGACATGCAACGGTTCCCACGGGCTCTCCGCTTCGTTTTCCGCGCAGCAGAAACTGTATTTTCCCGGCTGACCGTGCGTAGCCCGATCCATTTCACCGGGACGGCCCCCTCCGACGTTCTGCAGAACGAGGCGCACCGCGCGGCCTATCGTCGCGTTGGCCCAGGCGCCCTGCCCGAGGCAGTTGCTGCCCGAGTTGACGCCCAGTTCTCGAGCGATCGGGCCGTTGATGACAAGCCAGGGCGTTGCCGGGTTGGTCGTCGCCTGGATGCCCTGCAGGTTGAACGCAGGATCGGCCAATGCTTCGACGGCCGCGATGAGAACCGGCAGGTATTCGGGCTCGCACCCTGCCATGACGGCATTCGCTGCGATGACGGCGACTGTGGCGCCGCCGAATGCCGGCGCGACCGAAGCGACGAGATCGTCGCGCGACCGGCGCACACGCTGCAGCATGGCTTCGACGCGCTCCACCGTAG
>CAMPGR010000002.1 GCA_946885605.1 uncultured Pseudomonadota bacterium | reverse complement strand
CTTCGTTACCCGCCCCGGCGCTCACCGCCCCGCGTGCCACGGTGCGCGGCCGCGGCGAGCGCGATCTGCCGCCCCTCCTCGCTGCCGATTCCAGGCTAGTCGGCCTGCTTCCGGAGGAAAGCCGGGATATCGAGCATTTCCACGCCCGACTGGCGCATCGCCTCGATCGTTGCGTCGCGATTGCGCCGCCGTATGACAGCCGGCTGCTCCAGTGCGTTGTAATCGACGTCGATCGGCGCGTTGTCGGTGCCGGTCTTCTGCGCGACCACGGCGAGCGGTTTCGCCTGGTGACGTCCGACGGGCTTGCCGAGGCCGGTGGCAACGATGGTGACGCGCAGGCTCGATTCCAGTCCGTCGTCGTAAACCGTGCCGACGATCACTGTCGCAGATTCCGCTGCGAACGCCTTGATGGTCTCCATCACATCGTACATTTCCTGCAGCTGGAAGGTCGCCTTGCTCGCCGAGATGTTGACGAGCACGCCGCGCGCATCGGAAATGTTGATGTCCTCGAGGAGCGGACATGCGACGGCCTGCTCCGCGGCAACGCGTGCGCGGTCGGGACCGTCGGCCTTCGCCGAGCCCATCATCGCCATGCCCATCTCCCCCATCACCGTGCGCACGTCGGCAAAGTCGACGTTGATCATCCCCGGACAGCTGATGATCTCCGCGATGCCGGCGACTGCACCGTGAAGCACTTCGTTCGCTGCCTGGAACGCTTCGTCGAGCGTCACCTGGCTGCCGAGCACCTGCATCAGCTTGTCATTCGGAATGACAATCAGCGAGTCGACATGCTGCGCGAGCGCGTCGAGCCCATCCTGCGCAATTCTCTGGCGCTTGCCTTCGAAAGCGAAAGGCTTGGTGACGACCGCAACCGTCAGCACGCCGAGTTCCTTCGCCACTTCGGCGACAATCGGCGCGGCGCCTGTGCCGGTGCCGCCCCCCATACCTGCCGTCAGAAAGAGCATGTCGGCGCCGGTGATGAGTTCCGCGATGCGCTCGCGGTCCTCGAGCGCCGCCTGCCGCCCGATCTCGGGATTGGCGCCGGCGCCCAGGCCCTTGGTGATCTCCGATCCGAGCTGCAGCTGCACCTTCGCCTGGTTGCGCTTGAGCGCCTGCGCGTCGGTATTGGCACAGATGAATTCCACGCCCTGTACACCGCGCGCGATCATGTGATCGATTGCGTTGCCGCCGCAGCCGCCGACGCCGATGACCTTGATGACCGCTTCCTGGGATTGCGTATCGATGAGCTCTATCATGCAGCACTCCTTTTGATATGACGTTGTCCGTACCACTCGCGAAATCGCGCTTCAACCCGCTCGAGACCTCAAAAATTTCCCGAAAACCAGTTTCGCATTCGCTCCACCACCTGCTGGAACGGCCCGACCTGCATGCGCGCCATCTCCCGGCTGCGGTACTGCTGCACGCCGGCGAGCAGAAGCCCGACGGCGGTCGAGTAGCGCGCATGGCGAACCACCTCGGCGAGCCCGCCGCTGTAGTTCGGCTTCCCGATACGGACGGGCATGTGAAAGATCTCCTCGCCCAGCTCCACCATGCCCTGCAGCACGCTGGAGCCGCCGGTGATGACGACGCCCGAAGAGAGCAGCTCCTCGTAGCCGCTGCGCCGCAGCTCCGCCTGAACGAGCGAATACAGTTCCTCGACGCGCGGCTCGATCACCTCGGCGAGCGTCTTCCGTGAGAGCTCGCGCGGCCCGCGGTCGCCCACGCCCGGCACATCGACCATCTCCTGCGGGTCGGCGAGCTGCGAGAGCGCGCAGCCGAAACGCTGCTTGATGTCCTCGGCGTCCTTGGTCGGCGTCCTGAGCGCCATCGCGATATCGTTCGTGATTTGATCGCCCGCTATCGGGATGACCGCGGTGTGACGGATCGCGCCGTGCGTGAAGACGGCCACGTCCGTCGTTCCGCCTCCGATATCGACGAGACACACGCCGAGATCCTTTTCGTCGTCGGTGATGACGGCAAGCGCGGAGGCGAGCGGCTGAAGGATCAGATCGCGCACTTCGAGCCCGCAGCGGCGCACGCACTTGATGATGTTCTGCGCGGCCGACACCGCGCCGGTCACGATGTGAACCTTCGCTTCCAGCCGCACCCCCGACATGCCGAGCGGCTCGCGCACGTCTTCCTGGCCGTCGATGATGAATTCCTGGTTGAGGATGTGCAGGATCTGCTGGTCGGTGGGTATCTGCACCGCCTTCGCGGTTTCGATCACGCGATCGATGTCCATCTGGACGACTTCCTTGTCCTTGATCGCGACCATGCCCTGCGAGTTGAAGCTCTTGATGTGGCTGCCCGCGATTCCCGTATACACCTCGCGGATCTTGCAGTCGGCCATCAACTCGGCCTCCTCGAGCGCGCGCTGGATTGCGCTCACCGTGGTCTCGATGTTGACCACCACCCCCTTCTTCAGGCCGCGCGAGGGGTGGCTTCCCATGCCGATGATCTCGAATCCGCCTTCGGGCTTGATCTCCGCCACGATCGCCGCGATTTTCGAAGTGCCGACGTCCAGTCCCACGATCAGCCGGTTGTTCTCTCTTGCCTTCCCCATATGCCTATCCCTGTGACGTGCCTTTGCGCCCTTTCGGGGCGCTCTTTTCGTGCCGCAATTCCGGTATCCGGGCCGCGAACCCGTTCGCGTAGCGCAGATCCACCACATCCACTTTTCGCCGCAGCGGCCCGAGTGTCCGGTTGTAGGCGGAAATGTAGCGGCCGAGCCTTGCCTCGATTTCCTCGCGCCCGAGTTCGAGCGTGGTGCCGTCTCTGAGGCGTATCTGCCACGCTCGACGCGGCGTCACCTGCACTTGTTGCGGCACCTTGGCGATAGCAGCGAGGCTGCGCCGGAAATATTGGTACTGGATCGCGATTTCCTTGGCGGACTCCGGCGGACCGATGAAGAGCGGAAGATCGCCGTCGTAGGCGGCGCTGAAAACCTCTCCGTGGGTGTTCACGAGCGCGGCGTCCCCCCAGCGCGCGAGAGGCACGTGCTCTTCCAGCGTCACTTCGAGACGCGCGGGCCACTGGCGGCGCAGGCTCACGTCGCGCACCCATGGCAGCTTCCCAAATGCCGCGCGCACGGCGGCGAGATCGACCGTGAAGAAGTTTCCGCGCATTTCGCCCCGGATCAGGGTTTCGACCTGCTCGCGGCTCACGAGCGATACCGGATGCGTGAGACGCACCTCCCGCAACGGAAACACCGGGAGCCGCACGATGACATGCAGCGCACCGTAGAGCACGAGGAGCAGGGCAACGGCGAGGAGGAGATCGGCGCAGCGATTGAGCGTACCGGGCCTATCCCACATGCGCCGACTCCAATATGCGCACCACCAGTTCCTCGAACGCGATGCCGCGCGCGCGAGCCGCCATGGGCACGAGGCTGTGGTCGGTCATGCCGGGTACCGTGTTGACTTCGAGCAGATAGGGCTGTCCGCTCGCGTCGAGCATGACATCGACGCGCCCCCAGCCGCTGCATCCGATCAGCCTGAAGGCGGCGAGCGCGGCCGCCTGTACCCTTTGTTCCTGCTCGCGCGGCAACCCGCACGGGCAGATGTAGCGGGTGTCGTTCGCGAAGTACTTCGCTTCGTAGTCGTAGAAGACGCGCGGCGTCTCGAGGCGTATCAGCGGCAGCGCTTCGTCACCCAGGATGGCGCACGTGAGCTCCGCCCCTTCGATGAACCGCTCGGCGATGACCACGCTGTCGTAACGCGATGCAAGTTCGAACGAGGGCGCGAGCTTTTCCACGCTCGCGACCTTGCTCATGCCGATGCTGGAGCCTTCGCGCGCGGGCTTCACCATGAGCGGCAGGCCGAGCCGGCCCGCGACTTCCGCGAGGTCGGTGTCTTGCGTGAGCAGTTCGTAGGGCGGGGTTGGCACACCAGCCGCCTGCCACAAGAGCTTCGTGCGCCACTTGTCCATCGCCAGCGCGCTCGCCATCACGCCGCTTCCGGTGTAAGAAATGCCGAGATACTCGAGCGCACCTTGCACGGTGCCGTCTTCTCCGAATCGGCCATGGAGGGCAATGAAGGCGCGGTCGAACTTCTGGGCGATGAGTTGATCCAGACCCGCGTCGCGCGGATCGAAGGGGTGCGCATCGACGCCTTTGCTCTTGAGCGCCGCGAGCACCATGCTGCCGCTCTTGAGCGAGATTTCGCGCTCCGCCGAGCGGCCGCCCAGCAGCACTGCGACTTTCCCGAAAACACTCATACCGACCGCTCTCCGATAATTCTCACTTCACGTTCCAGGTCGATGCCGAATCGCGCCTTCACGGCCGAATGGGCGCATTCGATCAGCGCCTCGATATCGGCGGCACGCGCACGGCCGCGGTTCACGATGAAGTTCGCATGCTTGGGCGAGATCAGCGCATCGCCGATCGCGTAGCCTTTCAACCCGCACGCCTCGATGAGGCGCGCAGCAAAATCGCCACGCGGATTGCGGAATACCGAGCCGGCGTTCGGCTCGCCGAGAGGCTGCGTGGCGATGCGCCGCGCGAGCAGTTCCTTGATGCGTTGCCGCGACCCCTCGCCATCGCCCGGCACCAGCCGGAAGTGCGCGGCGACAAACCATTCTTCCGAAGAACCGGCGCCCGCCGCGCCGTTCCACCGCACATGCCGGTACGCCACCTCGAACTCCGCTGAGCTGCGCGCGTGGATCTCGCCGCGGCGATCCATGGTATGGACGCGCTCGACGATGTCCCAGGTTTCGCGCCCGTAGCAGCCTGCGTTCATCGCCAGGGCGCCGCCGATGGTTCCCGGGATGCCGGCGAGAAATTCGGCGCCGACGAGGCCGTGCAACGCCGCGAAGCGTGCGACTTTGGGGCTCGGCAGGCCGCCCTCCGCATAAATGCGATGCCCGTCCGCTTCCAGCGCGAGGCTGCGCATCGCCCAGTGCGTGAAGATCACCGTTCCGTTGAGCCCGCCGTCGCGCACCAAGAGGTTGCTCCCGAGTCCCACGAACCAGATCGGCTCGTTCGCTGGCAGGGTGCGCATGAACGCCTGGAGATCCGCCATATCGGCAGGCTCGTAGGCGCGCGCTGCAGTGCCCCCGGCGCGCCAGCTCACGTGTCGCGCCATCGGCTCGTCATACTTCAATCGTCCGCGCAGGTCGCTTTTTGCAGGCATGTCAATCCGGGACCGTGGCGCCACTGTGCGCGTCGCCGCCACGCGTGCGGATACATTTTGGCTCTCGGGTTCGCGTGCCGTGCGCGTGATCGTTTCGCCCTTCATGCCGCATTCTCGACCTTCAACCGCGAGAGCCTCCCCGGCACTCCGCCAATCGCCCCCGCGCCCATCGACACGACAACGTCGCCGTCGCGCGCGGCGGCCAATATCGCGGCGGGTAGCTCTGAAACGGACTCGACGAATATGGGCTCCACTTTGCCGAGCACGCGCACCGCACGCGCGAGCGCCCGTCCGTCCGCCGCCACGATCGGCATCTCGCCCGCGGGATAAACCTCCGTGAGGAGCAGCGCATCGACGGTGGAGAGCACCTTCGCGAAATCCTCGAAACAATCCCGCGTGCGGGTGTAGCGATGCGGCTGAAACGCGAGCACGAGTCTGCGCCCCGGGAACGCGCCGCGGGCCGCGGCGAGGGTTGCCGCCATTTCGGCGGGATGGTGGCCGTAATCGTCGATCAGCGTGAACGATCCGCCTCCGGGCAGCGGGATATCGCCGTACCGCTCGAAGCGCCGCCCCACCCCCCGGAACTCGGCAAGCGCCCGGGTGATGCAAGCGTCCGGCACGCCAAGCTCCATGCCGACGGCGACGGCCGCGAGCGCGTTCTGCACGTTGTGGAGGCCCGCGAGATTGAGGGTGATCGACAGATCGGGCGGCTTTTTGCCGTTCGCCGCGCGCGTAACGCGAAACTTCATCTGGCAACCCGAAGCCTGGACGTCCACCGCGCGTATCTCCGCGTCCTGGGAGAAGCCGTACGTCACCATGGGCTTCGTGACGCGCGGCATGATTTCACGGACGTTGGCGTCGTCACAGCAAAGCGCCACCACGCCGTAAAACGGCAGCCGCTGCACGAAGTCGACGAACGCCTGCTTGAGCCTGTCGAGCGAATGGGCGTAGGTGACCATGTGATCGGCGTCGATATTGGTGACGACCGCGAGCGTGGGCTGCAGGTAGAGAAAGGAGGCGTCGGATTCGTCGGCTTCCACCACGATGAATTCGCCCTGGCCGAGCTTCGCGTGAGAGCCGGCCGCCTCCAGGCGCCCGCCGATCACGAAGGTCGGATCCATGCCGCCTTCGGCAAGCACGCTGGCGATCAAGCTCGTGGTGGTGGTCTTGCCGTGTGTGCCCGCCACCGCGATCCCCTGCTTGAGCCGCATCAGTTCGACGAGCATCAACGCTCGCGGCACGATGGGGACGCTCTTCGCGCGCGCCGCGAGGACCTCCGGGTTGCCTTCCGGGACCGCGCCCGAGACGACGACGGCATCGGCCCCGCTGGCATACTGCGCATCGTGACCCTTGAAGACGCGGGCGCCGAGCGCTTGCAGCCGCCGGGTTGCGGCATTCTCCGCGACATCGGAACCCGTCACCTGGTAACCGAGATTGAGCAGCACCTCGGCTATGCCGCTCATGCCGGCGCCGCCGATGCCTACGAAATGCAGGTGCTTTACCTTGTGCCGCATGGGTCTTTTCGCGTCTTCGACACTGGCGCGTTTCCGCGGATTCTTGCGCTCATGCGGCGAGCTCCATACATGCTTGCGCGACTTCGCGCGCCGCATGCGGCTTCGCCACCGCGCGCGCGGCGACCGCCATACGGATAAGGGCCTCGCGCGTAATGCCGGCGAGGAACGCCGCAAGCTTCTCGGCCGTGAATTCGGGCTGCGGGATGAGCACAGCTGCGCCGCGCTCCGACAGATGGCGCGCGTTCGAGGTCTGGTGGTCGTCCACCGCGTGCGGATACGGGACAAGCACGCTCGCGACGCCGGCGGCGGCGAGTTCCGCAATGGTCGTTGCGCCGGCACGACAGATGACGAGATCGGCATTCGCATAGCGCGCCGCCATGTCCTCGATGAACGGCACCAACTCGGCTTCCACGCCGGCGCGGCCGTAGTGCTCGCGCAGTGCCGCGATGTGCGCCTCTCCGGACTGGTGCGTCACGCGGGGACGCGTCGCGGCGTCGAGGCGTGCCAGTGCCTGTGGAACCGTTTCGTTGAGCACCTGTGCGCCGAGGCTTCCGCCGATGACGAGTACGCGCAACGGTCCGGAACGCGACGCCACCCGGCGCTCGGGAGGATCGAGCGCGGCGATGTCCTCGCGCACGGGATTGCCCACCCAGAGCGCGCGGATGCGCGGCCCGAATGCATCCGGAAATGCGGTGAGGATGCGGTCGGCGAGCCGGGCAAGGACCCGGTTGGCGAGACCAGCCACGGAGTTCTGCTCGTGGATGACGAGCGGCCGGTTGAGAAGGCTCGCCATCATGCCGCCCGGGAACGTGACGTAGCCCCCCATGCCGAGGACCACATCGGGGCGGTGCCGGAATATCGCGCGCGCGCTCTGCCAGAACGCGATGAGCAGATTGAGCGGCAGCAGCGCGACGCGCAATAGCCCGGTGCCGCGCACGCCGGACATGCGCACCCATGCCATCAAGTAACCGCGTGGTGGAACGAAGCGTGCCTCCATGCCGGTGCGCACGCCCAGCCAGACGATGTTCCAGCCCCGCTCGCGCAGGTGCTCGGCCACAGACAATGCGGGGAAAATGTGACCGCCGGTCCCGCCCGCCATGATCATGATGGTGCGGCTCATCGAAGATGCCTGCCGCTCATACCTTGAAACCTCTCATCAGCTGCCGGCTCTCCCAATCGATACGGAGCAGGGTCGCGAGCGCGCAGCACGTCACGACCAGCGCGCTGCCGCCGAAGGAGAGCAAGGGCAGGGTCAACCCCTTGGTGGGCAGAAGCCCCATGTTGACGCCCATGTTGATGACGACCTGAACGCCTATCCACAGCCCGACCCCCTGTGCGACGAGCGCCGCAAACGGGCGCTCGAGCAACGCAGCGCGGCGCCCGATCGTGAAAGCGCGCACAACCAGCCATGCAAAGAGCAGGATGATGGTCAGCACCCCGACGAAACCGAGCTCCTCGGCGATCACGGCGAGCAGAAAGTCGGTGTGCGCCTCCGGCAGGTAGAAGAGTTTCTCCACGCTTGCGCCCAGGCCCACCCCGAGCCATTCCCCACGCCCGAACGCGATGAGCGCGTGCGACAGCTGATAACCCTTGCCGTACGGATCGGCCCACGGGTCCATGAATCCGATCACGCGCTGCAGTCGGTACGGCGAAGCGAGGATCAGGCCGATGAAGCCGATGACGAGCATGACGAGCAGGCCGGCGAACAGCCGCCAGCTCATGCCGCCGAGGAAGAGAATGCCCATCGCGATCGCTGCGATCACCGCAAATGCGCCGAGGTCCGGCTCGCGCAATAACAGCCCGCCCGTGAGCAGCATCACCGTCAACATCGGCAGGAAGCCCTTGCGGAAGCTGTGCATGAAAGCGGCTTTGCGTACGGTGTAGTCGGCGGCGTACATCAGCACGGCGACTTTCATCACTTCCGAGGGCTGCAGATTGAAGAAATAGAGCGACAGCCAGCGCCGGCTGCCATTCACTTCGCGCCCGACAGCGAGCACCAACGCGAGCAGCACCAACCCCACCAGAAAGAGGTACGGCGCCGCGTGCTGCCACACTCGCAGTGGAATCTGGAAGACGAAAAGCGCAGCCGCAATGCTCAGTGCCATATACGCGCCGTGCCGCAGCAGGTAATACGAGGCCTGGTGCCCGGTGCCGCGGCTGCCCTCCGCGATCGCGATCGACGCCGAGTACACCATCACGAGCCCGAGCCCGAGCAGCGCGGTCGTCACCCACACGAGCGTGCTGTCGTACTCGGCCGCAGGCGCCTGCTGCTTGACGTCGGTATAGAACATCACGCCCCACACTGCTCGAAGTCCCGCACCGCGGCCACGAATGCCTCGCCGCGGTGCACGTAGTTGCGAAACATGTCGAAGCTGGCGCACGCCGGGGAAAGCAGAACGGCGTCCCCCGCACGGCTCACGCGATGCGCCTGCCGCACGGCCTCCGCCATGTCGTGAGCGCGCACGATCGGCACGCCGCAATTGCGCAGCGCTTCGGCAATCGCCGGCGCATCACGGCCGATCAGGACTACGGCGCGCGCGCGGGCGGCGGCCGGCGCAGCGAGCGGACTGAAGTCCTGGCCCTTGCCATCGCCCCCGGCGATGAGGACGACCGGACACGACATGCCCGAGAGTGCCGCCACCGTTGCACCGACGTTCGTGCCCTTGGAGTCGTCGTAGAACGTCACGCCCTCGATCTCCGTCACCTTCTGCACGCGGTGAGGCAGGCCCTTGAACGCTCGCAACGCGGCGAGAAGAGGCGCCTCGGGCAGATCGAGGGCGCGGACAAGCGCCAGCGCGGCGAGCGCATTCATCGCGTTGTGCAGGCCGGCGAGCGGCAAATCCTCCGCTTGCATCACGCCGCGCGCGCCCTGTGCGAGGTAACGCCTTCCGTCGGTCACCGTAATGCCCCACTCGTCGCCAGCGCGCGGTTCACCCGCGCCAAATGAGACGACGTGCCGCTTCGCGCGTGCCATGCGCATGCTCCACGGATCGTCGCGATTGAGAACCTGCACGCCGTCGCCAGCGAAGATCCGCGCCTTGGCGGCCGCGTACTCGTCGAGCCCGCGATACCGGTCCATATGGTCTTCACACAGGTTCAGCATCGTGGCGGCATCCGGTTCGAGACTCGTCGTCGTTTCCAGCTGAAAGCTCGAAATTTCCAGTACGAAGACGCCGGGGGCGCGCGCGCCGTCGTCTGCCCCCCGCAACGCATCGAGCACCGGCGGGCCGATGTTGCCCGCGACGACCGTGTCGATGCCCGCTTCGCGGCACATAGCGCCGACCATCGCGGTGACCGTGCTCTTGCCGTTCGATCCCGTTACCGCGAGGACACGCGGGCGCTGCTCGCGCTCTGCAAGCGCCTGCGCGAAGAGCTCGATATCGCCGACCACGGGAACGCCGCGCTTCACCGCGTTGGCGATAGCCGGCTCGCGCGGATCGATGCCGGGACTGACCGCGATCGCCTCGGCGCGGGCAAGATCGCCCTCGCGAAATGCGCCGCGCGTGAGCGCGACGTGCGGCAGCTCGCGGACCAGCGTTTCGGCGTGCGGCGGGTCGCTCCGCGTGTCGGCGACCTGCACCTTCGCGCCCAGGCGCGCGAGCCAGCGCGCCATGGAGAGCCCCGTGTCGCCGAGCCCGAGCACCACGACCCTCCGCTGTGCAAAATCAACCATCAGCGATAGCCCGCCGCAATGCGCCCTCGCGCGATGCCGGCCCGTGCACTTGTGCGATGCCGGCCGCATTTCATCTGAGCTTCAACGTGGAGAGCCCCACCAGCACCAGCATCATCGTGATGATCCAGAATCTCACCACCACCTGGTTCTCTTTCCAGCCCTTCAATTCGTAGTGATGATGCAGTGGCGCCATGCGGAAGATGCGCTTGCCGGTCAGCTTGAACGAGGCGACCTGCAGCATTACCGAAAGCGTCTCGACCACGAACACGCCGCCCATGATGAGGAGCACGATTTCCTGGCGCACGATCACCGCGATGGTGCCGAGCGCCGCGCCGAGCGCAAGCGCGCCGACGTCGCCCATGAAAACTTCCGCCGGATAGGCGTTGAACCACAGGAAAGCGAGCCCGGCGCCCGCCAGCGCGCCGCAGAACACGGTCAGCTCGCCTGCGCCCGGGATGTAAGGAAAGCCCAGATACTTCGCGAATACCGCGTTGCCGGCAACATAGGCGAAGATGCCGAGCGCGCCGCCGATCATGACAGTCGGCATGATCGCGAGCCCGTCGAGCCCGTCCGTGAGATTCACGGCGTTGCTCGTGCCGACGATCACGAAGTAGGTCATCGCGACGAAACCGATCGCGCCGAGCGGGTAGGCGACCTGCTTGAAAAACGGAACGATGAATTCGGTCTGTGCGGGAAGCTGGGTGGAAAAGGCGATATAGCACGCCGCGGCGATGCCGATGACCGATTGCCAGAAGAACTTCGCTTTCGCGGAAAGCCCCTTGGGGTTGCGCTCGACGACCTTGCGCCAGTCGTCGACCCAGCCGATCGCGCCGAATGCAAGCGTCACCCAGAACACGATCCACACGAACCGGTTCTGCAGATCGGCCCACAAAAGGGTCGTGATGCCGATCGACACGAGGATCAGCGCGCCGCCCATGGTAGGCGTGCCGGCCTTGATGAAATGCGACTGCGGCCCGTCGTCGCGTACCGCCTGTCCAATCTTGTACGTGGTGAGCTTGCGGATGACGGCCGGGCCGACCATGAAGGAAATGAGCAGCGCCGTCAGGCACGCGAGCACCGCGCGCAGCGTGATGTAATTGAAGACGTTGAACGCGCGAATGTCTTTCGCCAGCCATTGCGCGAGCTCTAGCAGCATCCCACGCCCCCGCCGGCGCAGACGGCCGGCACGCGGCGAGAGGCGCGGTCAGTGCGGCTCATGTTTGGCGCTCTCCCCTCGGTCGGCTTCCGTAGCAAACGCCTGCACCACCCGTTCCATGCGCATAAACCGCGAGCCCTTTGCAAGCAGCGTGACGCCGGGCTCGAGCCGGCTCTCGATCTCGGCGAGGAGATCCTCGATGCGTGTGAAGTGCCGTGCGCCCTGCCCGAAGGCGCGTGCGGCGTGCGCCGAAAGCTCGCCGAGCGTGAACAACGTCTCGATGCCTGCAATGCGAGCGGCTTCACCGATTTCGGCGTGAAAGCGGGGTGCCTCCGGGCCGAGTTCGCCCATGTCGCCCAGGACCAGGAGCCGGTCGCCCGGCGCCTGCGCGAGCAGCGCGATCGCCGCGCGCACCGAATCCGGGTTGGCGTTGTAGGTGTCGTCGATGAGCGTGGCGTCGTTGAGCCCCACTTTTTTCTGCAGCCGGCCCTTGATCCCCGCAAAGCAGGCGAGGCCGGCGGATACCGCCTCGGGCCCGATCCCGAGCGCACTCGCGGCGGCGGCCGCCGCGAGCGCATTGCGCACGTTATGCGCGCCCGGTGCGTTTAGCCTCGCGGCCGCCACCCCGTTCGGCATTCTCACCACGATGTCACTTTCGAGATAACGCAGCGCGTACTTGGCCGTCACCGCGGCGGGTGTTTCGATGCCGAAATCGATCTGCCTCCTGCCTTTCGCAAGCGCGCGCCAGAGCGGCGCAAAGCGGTCGTCGGCATTGATGATCGCCGTACCCTCCGGCTTCAACTCCTCGAAGAGCTCGCCTTTCGCCCGCGCAATCGCCTCTTCCGAACCGAGGAACGCGATGTGAGCACGCCCCGCGTTGCTCACCAGCGCGATATCCGGCGAGGCAACGCGTGCGAGATACCGGATCTCTTCGGCGTGGTTCATCCCCATCTCGATGACCGCATAGCGGTGCGCGGGGTTCAACTCGAGCAGCATGAGCGGCACGCCGATGTCATTGTTGAGGTTGCCGCGTGTGGCAAGCACGCGGGATTGCGCCGGATCCTCGGAACATGCGGCGCGCAGGATGCCCGCCAGCATTTCCTTGACCGTGGTCTTGCCGCTGCTGCCCGTCAGCGCGACGAGTGGCATCGTGAATCTGCTCCGCCAGTGAGCGGCGAGCCGGCCAAGCGCCTTGCGCGTGTCCTCGACGACCAATCGCGACCTGCACTCGTTTCTGCTCGTTTCGCCGGCGCTGGAACGACCCCGCGCCACCATGGCGGCCGCCGCGCCCTGCTGCATCGCCTGCGCGACGAAGTCATGGCCGTCGAACCGCTCGCCCGCGAGTGCGACAAAGAGCGCGCGCGGCTGCATCGTGCGCGTGTCGGTGGCGACGCTGTCGAAGAGCACATCACGTCCGACGAGTTCCGCCCCGATCGCCGCCGCCGCTTCCGAGAGGCGCATCATGCTCATCGCGCGCGACTCCCCAACGCGTCCGCCACCTCCGCGGCATCGTTGTAGGGATGTTTGACACCTGCAATCTCCTGGTATTGCTCGTGCCCTTTGCCGGCAACGAGCACCACGTCGCCCGCGCGCGCCATGCGTATGGCGGCGCGGATGGCGCGGGCTCGATCGGGCTCGAGGGTCGCCGCACCGCGTCGCATGCCGGCCGCGATATCGTCGATGATCGCGTCGGGGTCCTCGCTGCGCGGGTTGTCGCTCGTCACCACGACGTGGTCGGCCAAGCGCTCCGCGACAGCGCCCATCAGCGCACGCTTGCCCCGGTCGCGCTCCCCGCCGCAGCCGAAGACGCAGATCACGCGCGGTGCGTGATCTGCGCAAACGTGCGGGCCGTCTGCAAGGCTCTCGCGCAGCGCACGAAGCACCTGCTCCAGCGCGTCGGGCGTGTGCGCATAGTCGATGATGACGAGCGGCCGAGGCCCGCCGCCATGGCGCTCGGTGCGCCCGGGAAGCGCCTGGACACGCCGCAAGGCGCTTACGGCCTCTTCGAGCTTCACGTGGCTCGCAAGAAGCGCAGCCAGCGTGCCGAGGAGGTTCGAGGCATTGAAGCGTCCGACGACCCGACTTGCGAGCTGCGCCGAACCCCACGGCGTCGATACGTCGAACGACAGGCCGTCACGGCCGAGCCGGAGGTTTTCGCCGCGCACGGCAAGCAGACGGCTCGCACTCGCGCGAGAGCGCCTGCCGCCGAAACCGTAGCCGAGCACGTTCAGTTTCCCGCGCGGCAATCGCCGTGCAAGCTCGGCCCCGAGCGCATCGTCGAGGTTGAGGACCGCCCACTTGAGCGTTGGCCACTCGAAAAGGCGCGATTTGGCGGCCCGGTATTCGCGCATGGTGCCGTGATAATCGAGATGGTCGCGCGAGATATTGGTGAGCAGCGCAACATCGAACTCGACACCGGCCACTCGGTGCTGCACGAGACCGTGTGAGGAAACCTCCATCGCGCACGCGCGCGCGCCGCGGCGCACGAACTCGCGCAACGCGCCGTGCACCCGCACCGCATCGGGGGTCGTGTTCTCGGCTGCCTGCAGCCGTCCCGGAAACCCGTTGCCCAAGGTGCCGATCACCGCGCATTTGCGCCCCGAGCGCGTGAGCGACTGCGCGATCCAGTGGCTGCAGGAGGTCTTTCCGTTCGTTCCCGTCACGCCGATCATCCACAGCTTCGCGCTCGGCCGGCCGTAGACGCGGCTCGCGATCTCGCCTGCGCGCCGGCGCAGGTCCGCTACGCCGAGGTTCGGCACGCGCCACGCAGGGTCCCACGCATAGCCGTGCTGCTCCCAGATCACCGAGGCGACGCCATTCGCCACAGCATCGCCGATGTAGCCGCGCCCGTCGCGCGCCTCGCCGGGAAAGGCGACGAAAGTATCGCCCGGCCTCACCGCGCGACTGTCGGTGACGAGCCGCTTGATCCGGAGCGCGCCCAGGGCTTTCGACGGAATGCGCGAGGACGGGTCGCGCCCATTCGCACGTGCGGCCGGCGAGCGGCTCACACTTCCTCCTTGAGCTCGGACGAAGCCGGAGGGAGCACGACATTGTTGATCGGCGCATCCGGGGGGACCCCGAGCAGGCGCAGGGCTTCAGCCGTCACCCGGCTGAATACCGGCGCGGCGACCGTGCCGCCGTAGTACTGTCCGGCCGCCGGCTCGTCTATCATGACTGCCACGATGAGACGCGGCGACGACACCGGCGCGAAGCCGACGAACGAGGCGATGTGCCTGTTCATCGCGTAGCCCTTGCCTTCGACCTTGCGCGCCGTCCCGGTCTTGCCCGCTACGCGATAGCCGGCGACTTGCGCGCGCGGCGCGGTGCCGCCGGGCTGCACGGCCATCTCCAGCATGCGCCGGACGGCGTGCGCCGTTTCGGCCGATATGACGCGAGTGCCCGCGACCGGCTCCTCGCGCTTGAGCAGCGTGACCGGCTTCAACGTTCCGTCCGTAGTGAAGATGCTGTAGGCGCGCGCGAGCTGGAGCAGCGAGACCGAGATGCCGTGGCCATAGGACATGGTCGCCTGCTCGATGGGGCGCCAGTTCGCGTAGCCGCGCAGGCGGCCGGAAACTTCGCCCGGAAATTCCGAGCGCGGCGGCGTGCCGAAACCGACGCGGTGAAACAGCGACCAGAGCGTTTCCGCCGGCAACGCGAGCGCCATCTTGGCGGAGCCGACGTTCGAGGATTTCTGGATCACTTGCATAACGGTCAATGCCCCCTGCGGGTGGGCATCGTGAATCGTTCGGTTGCCGATCGTCATATGCCCCGGCGCGGTCTGGATCACCGTATCCGGGCTTACCGTGCCGGCCTCGAGCGCCGCGGTGGCAGTGAACGGTTTGAGGGTCGAGCCCGGCTCGAAGAGATCCGTGATCACGCGATTGCGGGTGCGCCGCGGATCGAACTGACCGCGGTTGTTGGGGTTGTAGGAGGGGACGTTGGCGAGGGCGAGCACTTCGCCCGTCGTGGCGTCGAGCACAACCAGCCCGCCCGCTTTGGCGCGATGCTCGAGCACGGCTTTTTTCAGCTCCCGGTAGGCGAGGTACTGAAGCTTGGCGTCGATCGCAAGGGTGAGCCTCTTGCCGTGCTGCGGCTCCTGGACCGCCTCGATGTCCTCGACGATGTGACCGAGCCTGTCCTTGATGACGCGGCGCGCACCCGGCTTGCCCGCGAGCACGTCCTCGAACGCGAGCTCGAGCGCCTCCTGGCCGTTCTCATCCACGCCGGTGAAACCGATGATGTGCGCAGTTACTTCACCCGCGGGATAGTAGCGTCGGTACTCTCGTTGCAGAAAAACCCCCGGGATGCCGAGGGCGACAACCTTTTCGGCCTGATCGGGCGCCAACTGGCGCTTGAGGTAGGCGAACTCGCGCTTGCGGTCGGCGAGCTTTCGCGCAAGTTCGGCGCCATCCATTCCGAGGAGCCGCGCGAGCCGGGCCGTTTGTTCGGGGGTGATCTCCACGTCCGCCGGGCTCGCCGCCACCGATTCGACCGGCGTCGAAATCGCAAGGGGCTCGTTGTTGCGGTCCACGATCATGCCGCGGGTAGCGGGGATTTCGAGCGCCCTCGTATAGCGCGACTCGCCCTTGCGCTGCAGGAAGTCGTAGCGCAGGCCTTGGAGATAGAACGCCCGCCCGGCGAGCACCGCGAGGCACGCAAGCAGAACGAATGCGAGCACGCGCGCGCGCCACGCCGGCAGGCGCAGGGGGATGGGGGCGTGCAGCGTCGGACTCACGGTCCCGGCGCCGGCGGAACCAGCTGGATGCGCGACGGCGGGGGTACACGCATGTCGAGCTTTTCGGCGGCGATTTTTTCCACTCGCCCGGGCGTCGCCCACGTTTGCTGCTCGAGCTGCAGTTGCCCCCACTCCACTTCCAGGCGCTTGGCGCGTTCCTGCTCGCTCTGCAATTCGACGTAGAGTTTGCGCGCCTTGTGCTGCGCGGTGACGAGCGCCAGCGCGCACGCGACCAGGATGGCGAAGAGCGCAAAGTTGAGCCGTGCCATCACGAGGCGCTCCTGCCGCTCGCGGTGCCGCTGCGCTCCGCCACCCGCATCACTGCGCTTCGCGCCCGCGGGTTTGCCGCCACCTCTGACGCATCGGGCCGCTGCGCGCGACCGATCAGCCTGAGGCGCGGCGCCGCGATGTCCCGGGCCCGCACCGGCACGCGCGGGGGCGGTGCGTCGGCCGTGGCATGCTGGCGCAGGACGCGCTTCACGATGCGGTCCTCGAGCGAATGGAAGCTGATCACGACCAGCCTTCCTCCCGGCGCGAGGCGCTCGACACACTGGGGGAGGACTAGCGACAACTCCTCGAGCTCCTGATTGACGTGAATCCGTATAGCCTGAAAGGTGCGCGTCGCCGGATCCTGCCGTGGCTCGCGCGTGGGAACGGCTTCTGCCACGAGCGCGGCAAGTTGGCGTGTGGTAGCGAGAGCTCCGCGCGCTCGAGCCGCAACAATCGCTGCTGCAATCTGTTTAGCAAACCGTTCTTCGCCATAGTTTTTGATCACCTCCCGGATCTCGCGCTCCGGCGCGCTTGCCAGCCACTGTGCCGCCGTGACGCCGCGGCTTGTGTCCATCCGCATGTCGAGCGGCGCGTCAACCCTGAAGCTGAAGCCCCGCTCACCCTCCTCGAGCTGGGGGGACGACACGCCAAGGTCGAGCAGGATGCCGTCCACCCGTTCAGTGCCGCGCTCCTCTAGCAGCGCACCGAGCCTGCTGAAGGGCGCATGCACGATCGTGAAGCGCGGGTCCGCAATCGCCGCGCCTGCCTTCACCGCATCGGGGTCGCGATCGAGCGCGATCAACCTTCCGCGGCTGCCGAGCCGCGAAAGAATCTCCCGGCTGTGCCCGCCGCGCCCGAACGTGCAGTCCACATACACCCCGTCCGCACGCACTTTGAGATCCTCGACCGCCCGCTCCCGCAAAACCGCCGTATGTGAGCCCACGCTCACAAGGAGAAACCCTCCAGTTCCGGCGGCAGTCCGCCGGCACCCAGTCGGCCTGCGGACTCGATGAACTGCTCCCAGCTCTCCTGGTTCCAGAGCTCGAACTTTTTGCCCTGCCCGACCAGCACGACACTCTTGTCGAGCTGGGCGTATTGGCGCAGCGCAGGCGCGATCAGCACGCGGCCGGCCCCGTCCATGTCCACGTCCACAGCAAATCCGATCAAGCGACGCTGCAGATCACGTACCCGCGGGTCAAGATTCGAAAGGCCCTCGAGCTTCTGCTGGATCAGCTCCCAGTCGGGCAGCGGATAGACGAGCAGGCAGCGGTCGGCGTCGGCGGTAATGACCAGATGTCCGGCGCACCGTTCGAGCAGCGCATCGCGGTGTCGGGCCGGCACCGCGAGCCTGCCCTTGCTGTCCAGATTGAGTTGCGCGATGCCGCGAAACACGGATCCCCCTTCGGCGGCAAAAGCGGCTCATCCGGCGCAGGCGAGCCACTTCTCCCACTTTCTACCACTTCTACCCACTATATTTCAAAGAAAGCCGCGTGGTCAAGCGCACGGCAGGCGTTTTCTTTTTGTCCGACAAAGACTTATGAGGGGTCGTTCCAGGCGCGATTGGGCGTTTTCATGTGGACGATTAACGCGTGGAAACATGGCGTTAGACGTTGAATCAAAAGTAATTGTTGAAGAAAACATGGCGAGCGCTTGCCGCGCAAACGCGCGCATGATGTTGCGGTACCGCAACAAAACGGGAATGTGCCACAAGGAAAGGAAGCTGGCCGGTAAGCCGGGTTCTGTAGGAGCGCTCAGGCTCCCGACAGCCATTCCTCTAGGCCCTGGATTGCTCCAGGGCTCAAGCCACCTACCCGCAAGCTCGGCGGGTCGCGTCGTCGCTTGCCTACTTGGTGTTGCTCCGGGTGGAGGTTGCCGCGTTTCACCCCGCCGGGCCCTGCGCTCTGGCACGATGCGTCACCGCACCCCGCCATTTCTGGCGCGATACGTCACCGCACCCCGCCATTTCTGGCGCGATGCGTCACCGCACCCACCCATTTTTTCGAGACTTTGCCGCCTTTCGGCGGCGAAGTCCGAAGCGCAGCTCCCGGCGGACTCGTCTCTGTGGCCCTGTTCCTCGCCTCACGGCGGACGGCCGTTAACCGTCACCCTACCCTGTGGAGCCCGGACTTTCCTCTCCGTATCGCAAGGATACGCAGCGGCCGTCTGGCCAGCTTCCGCCAGTATTTTACCAGCCGCAGCACGCGAGCGCCCGAACTCGCCACCGCCCGCTGCTTTCCAAGACAAAAGCGGCGACTCTCGCGCCGACGGAGGAGCTTATGCTGACCAAACGCAGGCTGTACTATCTGCTGCCCGATGTTGCGAGCGCCCGCGACATGTTGAACGAACTGCTGCTCGCGCGCATCGAGGAGCGGCGCATGCATTTTCTCGCCAATCGCGGCGCGCTCCCGCCCGAGCTGCCGGAGGCAAACGTCCTCCAGAAAACCGACATCGTGCACGGCGCGCAGCTCGGCATGGTGATCGGCGGCGTCGCGGGCACCGTCGGTGGACTCCTCGTCGTACTCTTTCCACCCGGCGGCGCACCGTTGCAATTCGTCACTGTCCTGATCGCGGCGCTGCTCGGCGCGCTCTTCGGGGCATGGGCATCGAGCCTCGCCGCAAGCGCAGTGCCCAATTCGCAACTGGCCCGCTTTGCGCACGATCTCGAGCAGGGAAAGGTGCTGATGATGGTGGACGTTCCCATGCGGCGTATCGCCGAGATCAACGAGCTCGTAAGGCGCCGCCACCCGGAGGCCATCCCAAGCGGCTTCGAGCCTACCGTCGTCTTTCCCTGAGGCACGCCCGGCCGTTAGGCAGCATCTCCGGACTCTGCTCTGTGCCGGGCGAGCGCGCGGGCGGCTTCGAGCACCTGCTGAAGCGCGTGATCGTGCACGCCGAGCTCGCGCAGATGCGTAACCGTGCGCGCGACGTAGTCGAGATTCGCGCCGCGCATCCCGCAGCAGTTCGCAATGCGCGCCGCTGTCTCGCGTATGGAGAGGCGTCCGGTGTAAGCCTCGTGGCGTGGATCGGCAATAAATGCAAGGGCGCGGACTTCGCTGTCCGGCAGTCGGGCATGCACGACCCGCGGCACATAGACGTGGCGGCGCATCTCCCGTGCCCACAGCATCTCCAGTGTGGCGTTCACGTCGCTTTGCGCCAAAAGAAACGCGATGCCTCGGCAGGCACCGCCCCGATCGAGCCCGAGCACGAGCCCCGGGCGCTGTGGCGTCCCGCGCCAGCGGTTCGATGAGATGCAGAGCGCGCGGTGATAGCCGTAGACGAGTGCGGGCGACCACTTGACGTAAGGAAAGCCCGGATTCCACATGAGCGAGCCGTAGCCGAAGATCCAGAAGCCGCCCCGCGGCAGCGCAAATTCCGGCGGTTGGGCGCCGGGACGCGGATGCACGGTCGCCTCCACCTGTCTTTGATTGTGTCCACGCATGACTGCGTTTACGCAAGCCTCCAGCGCACCTGCTCCCCGCTACGGAACGGTACGAGCCGCTCCGTGGCGTAGGGAATCTCGTCCGGCACGCGCCACGCTTGCTCGATGAGAGTGATCGTCCCGGTGTTCTGCGGGAGGCGGTAGAACTCCGCGCCGAAACGGCTGGCGAAATCCTGAAGGCGAGTAATCGCGCCGGCCGCGGCAAACGCTTCGGCGTAAAGCTCGATCCCGGCGTGCGCGGTGTAGATTCCCGCGCAGCCGCACGCCGCCTCCTTGGTATGGCGCGCGTGCGGGGCGCTATCCGTACCGAGAAAAAATTTTGGGTTTCCGCTCACCGCGGCTTCGATCAGCGCGCGTCGATGCACCTCGCGCTTCACCACAGGCAGGCAGTAGTGATGCGGGCGCACGCCGCCGGCGAAGAGCGCATTGCGGTTGAGCAGCAGATGATGCGCAGTGATGGTCGCCGCAACCGTTTCCGGCGCCTGCAGCACGAACCGCACCGCTTCTCGCGTCGTGATGTGCTCCACCACGACTCGCAACCGCCGATAGCGCGAAAGGAGCGGCGCGAGCACCCTTTCGAGAAAGACGCGTTCGCGATCGAAGATGTCGACATCGGGATCGGTGACTTCACCGTGGACGAGCAGCGGCATGCCGCACGCCTGCATCGCTTCGAAAGCTGCGTCGCACCGGCTGAGATCGGTCACGCCCGATTCCGAATTCGTGGTGGCGCCCGCAGGATAGTATTTGACCGCGTGCACCCCGCCGCTCGATCTCGCTCTTTCGATCTCCTCGGCACGCGTGTTGTCGGTGAGATAAAGCGTCATCAAAGGCTCGAACACCGCCCCCTGGGGGAGCGCGGCGAGGATGCGCTCGCGGTAGCGCAAGGCAAGCGCCGTCGTCGTAATGGGGGGCTTGAGGTTCGGCATCACGATCGCGCGCGCAAATCGCCGCGCGCTGTCGGCGAGCACTGACGCCATGTGCGCGCCGTCGCGCAGATGCAGGTGCCAGTCGTCGGGACGGCGCAGGGTGACTTCATTCATGAATAAATTCCCGCAGGTTAGCGTTCGCGCCCGCCTTGCAATTGCAGGGCGAGCTCATACAGGCGATTGCGCTTCGCACCGGTGATCTGGGTTGCCAGGGTCACCGCCTGCTTCAACGGCAGTGCGGAGAGCAGGATCTCGAGCGTGCGCCGCGCTTCCCCGTCGTGCGCGGGAACCGGCGCGGCGCCTTCGACCACCAGCACGAATTCGCCCTTGCGCCGATTGGGGTCCGCGGCGAGCCACTCTGCCGCCTCCCCGAGCGCGCACGCATGAATCGACTCGAACAGCTTGGTGAGCTCGCGGGCGATCACCACGCGGCGTTGCGCGCCCAATCCTTCTGCCATGTCCGTCACGCTCTCGACGATGCGATGGGGCGCTTCAAAGAAAACCAGCGCAAAGGGATATGCCGCGAGCGCCGCGAGCTCGTGCCGGCGCTCCGAGGCGCGCGCCGGAAGGAATCCGTAGAACAGGAAGTGCCGGGCGTTCATGCCGGATACGGACACCGCGGCCGCGGCCGCGCTTGCGCCTGGCACCGGGCTCACCTTGCATCCCGCGGCTCGCGCCGCCGCGACCAGTCGCGCGCCCGGGTCCGATATGCCGGGCGTTCCCGCATCGCTTACGAGCGCGACCGACTTGCCCCGCTCGAGCTCTGCAAGCAACGGCCCTATCGCCCGCTCTTCATTGTGCTCGTGGAGCGCCGTGAGCTTCGCAGCGATCCCGTAATGGTGAAGGAGCTTTGACGTCACGCGGGTGTCCTCCGCAGCCACGATGCCGACGGCCTTCAGCACGTCGAGCGCGCGCAGCGTGATATCGCGCAAATTCCCTATCGGGGTCCCCACTACATATAATGTGCCTTTCGGTTCCCCGTTCCGGCTGCCATGCGCTGCGGCGTGCTCCATCGCTCGTTGTTCGCCTGGTTCGTTACGGCGCTACTATACGGAGCCGCGACGGCCTTCGCCAGCGAGGTTGAGACCATCACGACTGCGCCCGCCGTGCGTGCCGATTCTCCGCGGCCGCGTGCGCTCGAGCCCGCGCGGCCGCACATTGCGCTGCTCGTGCCGGGAAGCGCCGGCGCCTTGGGCCGCGCTGCTGAAGCGGTGAAGCTCGGCTTCATGACGGCGGCGAAGGTGCAGGGTACGACGCCGCTTCCGGTACGAATTTATCCGCTCGCCGAGCATCCCGAAAGCGCGGTGCTCGAGTACGCCCGCGCAGCGACGAATGGCGCGCGCCTCGTGGTGGGTCCGCTCACACGCGATGCAGTCACCGCGCTTGCATCCAGCGGACGCGTGAGCGTGCCCACGCTCGCGCTCAACGTACCGGACGGCGACTATCCGTTGCCGCCCGACTTCTACGTGTTGAGTCTCCACGTGGAAGCGGAAGTGAGCCAGGTCGCGCGCCTCGCGATCGACGAAGGTCGCCAGACCGCGGTGGTGGTAACCGGCGACACGCCGCTCTTGCGCCGCATCCACGATGCTTTTGTCGAGACCTTCAGCCGGCTCGGCGGCAGGGTCGCCGCGCAATTCGTCTACACTTCGGATCCCGCAGCGCTCGGCGCGATGCGGAACTCGATCCCCGCCATGGCGGACATGGCGTTCCTCGCGCTCGATTTTGCACGGGCGCGGCTCGTGCGACCGTATCTCGGCGCACTGGCGATCTATGCGACCTCACAAGTGCATCCCGGCCCGGCCGCGCCGCTTGCCGGATACGATCTCGCGAGCGTGCGTTTTCTCGACATGCCGTGGCTGCTGCAACCGGATCACCCGGCCGTCATGGTCTATCCGCGGCCAGCCTTCGGGGATGCACTCGATCTCGAGCGCCTCTATGCGCTCGGCATCGATGCTTTCCGGCTGGGCGCCGCGCTGCTCAAGGGCGAAGGCAACGCGCCGCTCGACGGAGTGACGGGGCAATTGAGCCTCGGACCCGATCACCGCTACGTGCGCGAGCTGACGGGCGCCCAGTTCGCAGAGGGCAAGCTGTCGGTCTTTGCCGCTAAGCAATGAACCGGCGCGGCGAAGCTGCAGAGTCGCTCGCCGCAAACTTCCTGCGCGCGCAGGGCCTTGCCATCTCCGAGCGCAATTACCGCTGCCGCTTTGGCGAAATCGATTTGATCGCGCGCGAAGGCGCCACGCTCGTCTTCGTTGAAGTGCGGCAGCGGCGTTCTGAAAGCTATGGCGGCGCCGCCGCGAGCATCACTGCAGCCAAGCGTGCGCGCCTCATCGCGGCTGCGCGCCATTATCTTGCCCGGCAGCGCAGCCTTCCGCCGTGCCGCTTCGACGCGGTGCTGATCCACGGTTTTCCGCCGCGCATCGAATGGATCCGCAACGCTTTCGGGGAGTAATTTGAAAGGGGCTGCTGTACAATAGCTGCCGTTCAAGGGAGCGAAATGGATCTGATCAGCCGGATCAGCGAGAATTTCTCCGAAAGCGCGCATCTCAAGCTGCAGAGCATGGACGCTCTGGCGGGCCCCATCGCCACGGCCGCGAAGCGCATGGTCCAGTGTCTCAGGAATGACGGCAAGATACTGGCGTGCGGAAACGGGGGATCGGCCGCGGACTGCCAGCATTTTTCCGCGGAGCTGCTGAACCGCTTCGAAATGGAGCGGCCCGGACTCGCCGCGATCGCGTTGACCACGGATACCTCGACGCTGACCTCGATCGCGAACGACTACGATTACGAACAGGTCTTCGCGCGTCAGGTGCGCGCTCTGGGCAGCGCCAGAGACCTCCTGGTTGCAATATCCACGAGCGGCAATTCGCGCAACGTGATCGCGGCGGTGCAGGCTGCGCACGAGTGCCAGATGGTGGTCGTGGCGCTTACGGGAAAAAGCGGCGGCAAGCTCGCGGAGATCCTGCAGCCTTCGGACATACATGTCTGCGTCCCCGCGAACAGCACCGCGCGCATCCAGGAAGTGCACCTCCTCACGCTGCACTGCCTGTGCGACGCCATCGATTGTCTGTTACTGGGAGTCGAATAACATGCAACGCCTCGTCCTCGCATTGCTCATCGCCGCACCGCTCGTGAACGGCTGCGCGCCACTCGTGGTGGGTGGCGCAGCGGCAACCGGAGTCGTCATGGCCGAGGACCGTCGCACCGTCGGCACGATCACGGAGGATCAGGCAATCGAGCTGAAGGCGTCGAACCGGATCAGCGACCGGAACAAGAACGGCCACGTCAACGTGACAAGCTACAACCGCATGGTGCTCCTCACCGGTGAAGTGCCCGATGCGGCGGCAAAGGCCGCAGCGGAAAAGGCGGCGCAGGCGGTGGAGAACGTGCGCGGCGTGTACAACGAGCTCGGCGTCGGACCGAACAGCGCGCTGTCCGCAAGAGCGAACGACACCTACCTCACTTCGGTCGTCAAGGCGCGTTTCGTCGACGCCCAGCGCTTCAGCCCGGTTCACGTCAAAGTCGTGACGGAATCAGGCGTCGTGTATCTCATCGGGCTCGTCACGCGCAAGGAAGCCGACGCGGCGGCGGAGATTGCGCGCACCACGCGCGGCGTGCACCGGGTGGTGCGGGTGTTCGAGTATCTTGACTAAGCCGACGGCCGAGCAGAAGGCCCGCCCTCGTTCCTAGGCTTTGCGTGCCGTCCGCGCCGGCTTTCGAAACCAAGATCTGCGCGCCGGCCGCGCTAGTCGCACGCGTGCGCGCGCTCCCGCGTCCCCTCGTCTTCACCAACGGCGTGTTCGACATCCTGCACCGCGGCCACGTGACGTGTCTCGCGCGGGCGCGCGAGCTCGGCGCGGGCCTCGTCGTAGCGCTCAATTCCGACGCCTCTGCGAGACGCCTTGGCAAAGGCCCCGAGCGGCCCATCAATGCCCTCGAAGACCGCCTCGCGGTCATCGCAGCGCTCGAAGCGGTAAGCATCGCGACGTGGTTCGAGGAGGACACGCCGCTTCAGCTCATACTCGGCATCCGACCGGACGTCCTGGCGAAGGGCGGCGACTGGAAGCCCGAAGCCATAGTGGGCGCAAGAGAAGTGCAGAGCTGGGGCGGGAGGGTGCACTCGATTCCCTTCGAGCACGCGCGCTCGACGAGCGCGCTCGTAGCGAAGCTCAGCAAGCGCTCGGACTAGCGAGGCTGCGGACAGGCCACCGCCTGCATGCGGGTTCCCGGAAAATCGGCCTGCAACGCGGCAAGCCGTGCCACGGACGCCTCGTCGGGCTCGCGCACGAAGTAGGCAAACTGCTTCAGAAGATCCTCGCGGCGCCCGGCGAGGGCCGAAGCAAAACCGCGCGCGTGGAGCGTTGCGAGAAAGCTCTTCGCCGCGTCCTCGCTCTTGAATATCCCGAGCGAGACTGCATTGCGCCACGGCGTTGCCTCCTGCACGACATAGAACTCGCTGATGCCCGATGCCGTGAGCTGAGCGAGGGTGCGGTCGAGCTCCGCCTTGCTCGACGCCGGGGGCAGATAAACCCAGTAGCCGCCCGAGTTCAATGCGGTGCGCTGCACGCTCCCTTGCGGCAGGTCGAGTTTCGCCATTGCGGCATCGGCGCGTGCAACTTCGGAGCCAGCTATCGCACCCCATTCTATGCACGCGGCGGGCGCCGCCGTCACCTCGGCCGGCGCACCGGAGGGCGTATCAGCCGGCGCGCCGCGTGTTGCAGCAGGCTTCTCTCCGGGCTTGAGGAGCCGGATCTTGTCCGGGTTCACTTCGAGCGCAGCGACCCCGTCGTGCGCTGGGGCGCGCTCGCGGGCTGCCCAACCGTAGGCAAAGAAAGCCGCGTTCGCGAGGACGAGCAGCAAAAAGACCGTTCTCATCGTTAGCAGATTTCGCAGCGGCGCACAGCGGCCGCTCTTATTGTGTATCGAGCGCGATGCACGCGAGTCCCTCCAGGACGAGATTATCGACGACCTCGACGCGTGCGTTAAGCCGCGGCGCCAGCATCTCGGCCCCGCCACCGGAAAGCGCGACGAGCGCATCGGGTTCGCCGCCCTCGGCCAGGTAACGCAGCATCCGCTCCACCGCCCCCGCGAGCGCGTTGATCGATCCGCTCGCAATGCCATCCGCGGTGCGATCGGGGAAGTAGGTGAAAACGCCCTCCTCCAGCTTGAGCTGTGCGGTGTTGTGCGCGAGCGACGCGCGCATGAGCTCCATGCCGGGCACGATGAAGCCGCCGAGGAACAGCGCATCGCCGCTGAGCGCGTCCACTGTCATGGTCGTGCCCGCGTTAACGACGACGCACGGGCCGCGAAACAGGTGCCAAGCGCCGATCAACGCCGCCCAGCGGTCGGAACCGAGCTGCGCGGGATCGTTGTAGCCGCTGCGCACCCCGCACTGCTCGGCTGCGCCTTTGACCCAGATCGGCTCCTGAGGGAAGCGCGCCAGCGCGGAACGAATCTCCTCGCCGACCGTGCCTCCCGCAACGTTGGACACGACGACTCGGTCGGGAGCCGGCATGGTGGCAAGCGCTTCAGCCAGATTCTTTGCCTCCGCAGTAGGAACCCAGGAAAAACGAGTCCACCGCCCGTCCTCGGCCCAGCCCCATTTGACGCGCGTATTGCCGGCGTCGATCGCGAGGATCTTCACGCTGCGACGCTCGCACGGCGTCCGGCGCGCGGCCGCAACCTCAAGCTCACTTCGCCGCTGTGGTAGCGCCGAGTGCCGCCAGGGACGGCGACAAGCAACGCACCTTCGTCATCGACGCCGTGCGCCACGCCGCTCTCCTTGCGCCCATCGGGCAAGCGCACCGTGACCTCGCGGCCCTGCCACGCGTGGTGCCGCTGCCACGCGGCGCGCAATGGCGCGAAGCCGTGGCGCTCGAATGTCTCGAGAACGGGCGCGAGCTCGCGGAGGATCGCGGCGAGCAGCGCGTTGCGATCCACCGTGCGGCCGCATGCGCTTTCGAGGTCGGCCGCCGCCTGATCGATATGGCGGCGCACGGCCTTCGAGAGGCGGACGTTGACACCGATTCCGATCACGGCACATGTCGGGCCTAGCGCATCGCCCTGCATCTCGATGAGGATGCCGGCGAGCTTGCGCCCCCTCCACGCGAGATCGTTGGGCCATTTGAGCTTCGCATCCGCTACGCCAGCCTTTTTCACCGCGCGAACGAGCGCGACACCTACCGCGAGGCTCAAGCCCGACAGGAACGCGGCGCCCTGACTGAAGCGCCACACGAGGGAAAAAGTAAGCGCGCCCGCGACATCGGCATGCCACGCGCGCCCGAGCCGGCCCCGGCCGTTCGTCTGCCACTCCGCCGCAATCAACTTCCCCGAAGGCGCGTGCGCACGTGCGCGCTCCAGCGCAAGCGTGTTCGTCGAGTCGGCGCTCGCCACCACTTCGATGCTGTAATGCCTGGATCGCGCGCCGAGCAGGCGCTCGACTTCCGCGGGGTCGAGCAGCGAGACCGGTTGCTGCAGGCGGTAGCCGCGGCCGCGAACACGGTAGATTTCGAGCCCCGCCTGCTCCAGTTCTCTCACAGCATTCCACACGCTGCCACGCGAAATGCCGAGCGCTTGCGCGAGCCCCTCGCCGGATTGGAACGCCCCGGAAGCAAGGCAGTGCAGTACGCGATAAGCGAGTTGCTTCATACGAATACCGCGGATGATACCGGCAGGCGGGCAGCAACGTCACATCCCGGCGTCTGGACGAATCCGTGCGGGCAGCCGAAAATGCGCGCGTTGTGCTCCAAGGAGGCGGGTTGCGATGTATGCGGTGATTTTCGAAGTGAAGCCCCACACCGGACGCGAACAGGAGTACCTTGCCATCGCGCAGTCGCTGCGCAGCGAGCTCGAGAAGATCGACGGTTTCATTTCCGTGGAGCGCTTTGCGAGCCTCTACAACGAAGGGAAGCTCCTGTCGCTTTCCTTCTGGCGCGATGAAGCGGCGGTCGAGCGCTGGCGCAACCACGTGCAGCACCGCGCGGCACAGCGGCGCGGGCGCGAGGAAATCTTCGCGGACTACCGTATTCGCGTGGCAAACGTGGTGCGCGATTATGGCATGACGGCTCGGGACGAAGCGCCCGGCGAACCATGACGCGCCAAGCCGTCGCATCTCGCGCTCTTCAGCCGTACGCCAAGGGACTTGCGCGGCCATATTCTCGAGCACGATGCCATTTTCGTCGGCGGCGGCAACACCCGCAGCATGCTGGCGCTGTGGCGCGACTGGGGTCTCGACGCTGACCTGCGGTCTCGCATGGACACAGGGCAGCGTCCTGGGCGGCGTCAGTGCGGGCGCGATCTGCTGGTTCGAGCAGGCCGTCACCGATTCCATCGCGGAGACGCTTACCCCACTCGACTGCCCTGGGGCTGCTCGGTGGCAGCCGTGGCCCGCACTACGACAGCGAGCGCGAACGCCGCCCCACATTTCGGCGGCTCGTTGCCCGCGGCGCGATTGCGGACGGCGTCGCCGCGGACGAGGGCGTTGCGCGCCATTACGTGAATGGAACGCTCGCGCGAGTGGCAAGCAGCCGGCCTACTCGATGCGCCGACCGGGCCAACGTGCCGTCGAGCGCCCGCTCGAGACCCGCTTCCTCGGGAAGCGGTGAAGGGCTCGCGCGCGGGACGCGTTGCCCGCATCCGTTAGAATAGCCTTTTGCGCGTAACACCGATGTCCGACCGTCCATCTCGCAAGGCTCAAAGGCAGCCTTCGCAGCCACCTTCCGTATCCAACTTCATCCGCACAGCGATAGAAGGCGATCTCGCGCGCGGAAAGTATGCGAATCGTACCTGGGCCGGGCGTCCGGGCCCTGCCGTGGTACAGGCGCTGGCGCCGAAGGATCCGGCGCGCATCCGCACGCGTTTTCCTCCCGAGCCGAACGGCTACCTCCACATCGGGCATGCGAAGTCGATCTGCCTCAACTTCGGACTCGCGCGCGAATACGGCGGCGCGTGCCACATGCGCTTCGACGACACCAACCCCGAGAAGGAAGAGCAGGAGTACGTCGACTCGATACTCGACGCCGTGAAGTGGCTCGGCTTCGACTGGGGCGAGCATCTGTACTACGCGAGCGACTACTTCGACTTCATGTACCTCGCAGCGGAGCATCTCATCGAGCGCGGGCACGCCTATGTGGACCAGCAGTCCGCCGAAGAGATGCGCCTTGCGCGCGGTACGCTCGGCGAGCCGGGCACGAACAGCCCGTGGCGGGACCGCCCTGCGGAAGAAAGCCTGCGCCTGTTCCGGGAAATGCGCGCGTGCCGGCACCCGGAGGGCAGCATGGTGCTGCGCGCGAAGATCGACATGGCTTCGCCCAACCTCAATATGCGCGATCCGGCCATCTACCGCATCCGCAAGGCTGCGCATCACCGCACCGGGGACAAATGGTGCATCTACCCGATGTACACCTACGCGCACCCGATCGAGGATGCGCTGGAGAACATCACGCACTCGCTCTGCACGCTGGAATTCGAGGACCAACGTCCGTTTTACGACTGGTTGCTGGACCGCCTCGCCGACGGCGGCCTGCTGCTGCGGCCGCTGCCGCAGCAGATCGAGTTCGCGCGCCTCAACCTGACGTACGTGGTGCTGTCGAAGCGGCGCTTGATCCAGCTCGTTGAAGAGCGGCACGTCGCGGGCTGGGACGACCCTCGCATGCCGACGCTCGTCGGCGCACGCCGCCGCGGCTACACGCCGGAAGGTTTCCGTCGCTTCGCCGAGCGCATCGGCGTAGCGAAGGCGGACTCGTGGATCGACTATTCGGTGCTCGAGGAATGCATGCGCGAGGATCTCAACGAGAGCGCTGAGCGCCGCGTCGCGGTGCTCGACCCCGTCCGCCTCGTGATCGACAATTATCCCGCGGACCGCGTGGAGGAATGCCACGCGCCGAACCACCCGCAGAAGCCCGAGCTCGGGCGCCGCATCCTGCCGTTATCGCGCGAGCTGTGGATCGAGCGCGACGACTTCATGGAGCACCCGATCGATGGCTATTTCCGCCTCTTTCCGGGGAACCGCGTCCGGCTGCGCTACGCCTACATCGTGAAGTGTACCGGCTGCGAGAAGGATGCCGAGGGAAACGTGGTGGCCGTGCATTGCGAGTACGACCCGGACACCCGCTCCGGTACACCGGGTGCGGAGAAGATAAAAGTGAAAGGCAATATCCACTGGGTCTCGGCACTTCAGGCACAACCGGCCGAAGTACGGCTGTACGACCGCCTCTTCCGCGTGCCGCAACCGGGCAGCGAGCGCGATTTCATCCAGGATCTCAATCCGGATTCTATGAAGGTCGTGACTGCGCAACTGGAGCCCGCACTCGGGCAAGCGCGTGCGGAGGAGCGGTTCCAGTTCGAGCGCCATGGCTACTTTGTCGCCGACCGGCGCGACTCGCGTCCGGGACGCCCGGTGTTCAACCGCGCAGTGTCGCTGCGCGATTCGTGGGGGGCGCCGACGACGCGCAAGACATAAGCGGCGGGGCCAGGCGACGCGCCGCGTTGCGCTGGAGCGATTTAACCGATGGGCATCAGCGCCGGGTGAGGAGAATTGCGACGACTGCGCCTACCGCGGCGGCGATGCCGAGCACTTTCCACGGGTTCTCTCGCACATAGGTGTGCGTTGCACGCGCCGCCTGCTGCGCCGTCTCGGTGACCGCGGGCACCGCATCGAGCAGGCGCGATCGGGTCTCGCTGACCGTGGCACCGATTTCCGCTCCCGCCTCTCTCGCGAGTTCCTGGGCCCGGGCCGCCATTTCAGTCAAACCTGCCGCAAGCCGGTCGGTGCGCCGTTCGCCTCTCGACCCGAGCAATACGCTTCTCATAGCCGCCTCCTGGTAAGGTGTTGGACTACGCATCTGCAGCAATTTCCGTGCCGCTTGCGAAGCTGGGTAAAGCTCAACCCATTTGCATACGCGCTCAACCGCGGCTGCGCTGCAGGAATTGCGGAATTCGCTGTAAGAGTTACCGGCGCTCGACGTCCTCCACCTTCCGCCGCTTGCCCTCTTTCTGCGTCCTCACGAATAGCCTCCTGCCGCCACATTGGCGCTTGCCGTCGTTTCGTCGCGCAATGGCAGACACACCGTGAAGGTAGTGCCCGTCCCCGGTTCGCTGCGCACCGCGATGTCCCCTCCATGCGATTCGACCACGAGCCGCGCCACGTACAATCCGATGCCGCTCCCCCTCGCCTTCGTCGTGAAGTAAATCTGGTCGATTTCCTCCAGAAGATCATCCGGAATGCCGGAGCCGGTATCGCTCACGGTGACGCGGGCCTCGGTGTCAGCCATTTCGAGGCGCATACCGAGCCGGCCGCCCCCCGGCATCGCCTCCAGGGCATTGATCGCGATGTTGAGCAGTGCCTGCTTGAGTCGGTCACGGTAGCCCTGCAGGCAGGCCGCCGCTTCAGGCAGTTGTATGCCGAGATCCACGCGCTGCGCCCGCGCCTGCGGCGCAAGCAGCACCACGATTTCCCGTATCACTTCCCGCAAGTCGAAGCGGTGCGGCACCGCGTCGATCGGCTCCTTCTGGTCGAGCATGGTCTGCAGGATGCGATTGAGCCGCGCCAGTTCTTCCCGCAACACCTCGACATGCCGCTGGCGCCGCGCGGGACCATCCGGCGATGCGTCGTAGGCGCTCGCATCGGCAAGGAGCTCGAGCGTGAGCTGCATCGCATTGAGCGGGGCCTTCAGATCATGCGCGAGGACACGGTAGACATGGACCAGCGAGCGCATGCGGCTTGCGAGCAGCAGATCGGTCTCCAGGATATCGCCCGCCTGACGGTCACGCATGAGCACGAGCGAGCCGCGGCAGGACGCCTCGTGAAGCGCGTGGATCTCCAGTCTAAGGTAACGCGTGCCCGCGGCAAGGGGCAGGTCCACCGTGATACGCCTCGGTCTCGGGCCACTGAGAGACTCGCCCGAATCGATCTGGAGCGCGCGCTGCAACTCGGGCCACCGCCGAGCCAGTTCTTCCTCTCCGTTGCATCCCAAGAGCTCTACGGCGAGAAGGTTGGCAAACTCGAGCCTTCCTGCGGGACCGACAAGCAGCATGCCTACGTTCATGACACGCGAGACGACGTCGAGCCAGCCGGCGATGCTCTGTTCCGGGATCAAAGCGAACTCCCTGCGGGTAGCGATACGATCGCTGCGCGTGGTGGCCCGCTGATCCGTTGCTTTGCACAGCGGTCGGCGGGGTCATTCATCACACATTAGATTCCGCGCGCAGAAGAGGTTCCGCGCGGCTCCAGCGCGCCGCTTGGCACAGGTACTGCTTCGATTCTTCTGCCGTGCCGCTCCGCGGCGTATCGTCATGGAAGAAATACTCCGCTGCAGCAATCCCGAGTTTCTCGCCCGCCTTTCGCACGAGCTGCGCACGCCGCTCAATGCGATTCTCGGCTGGATACAGATGGTCAAGAGCGCCGACGCCGGCAACGAAACGGTGCGTCGCGCGCTGCGGCAGATCGAGCACAGCGCGCACACCCAGGCGCGACTGATCGATGACCTCGTAAACGTTGCGGAGATCGGCGCGGGTCGCCTGCGCCTCCATGCGCGCACGTTGCGGCTCGTCCCCGCCATTACCGCTACGGTCGATGCGCTGCAGCCGGTGATCGAAGCAAAAGGAGTCCACCTGGAGATCGAACTGGACGCAAAGACCGGCGCTATCCGGGGCGACATGGAAAAGATCCGCCACATCGTGTGGAACGTGCTTTCGAAGGCCGTGAAATCCACCCAGCGCGGCGGTACGGTGCGTGTAACGCTGCACCGCGAAGGTTCGTCCGCGGCATTTGCCGTTTCAGATGCGGGCCTAGGCTACCCGGCGCAATTCTTACCCCATGCGCTCGAGAGTATCCATCGGCGCGATGCAGCCCCGCGTGAGGCTCATGGCGCATTGGACGTAGGTCTCGCCGTCGCGCGCTATCTCGCAGAGATGCACGGCGGTTCCATGGAAATCGATGGCAGCGGGGGCGTATACCAAGGCGCGCGCTTCATCGTCCGGTTCCCCTTGATGAGCGGAGAAGCGCCTGCACGCGATGACAGCCGCGGCGCTGCGTCGCGCCGACAGACGCTTGCCGGCCTGCGCATCCTGGCCGTTGACGATGACCGCAATACGCTTGAGTTGCTGCAGGAAGCGTTCGCCCGGGCGGGTGCCGATGTCGAGGCTGCGGCGTCGGCTTGTGACGCATTGGAGCGGCTGCCGCGATACCGCCCGCACGTTCTCGTGTCGGATATCGGGATGCCCGACGAGGACGGGTGCACCCTCCTGAGAAAGATACGTGCGCTCTCTCCAGAAGAGGGCGGCGCCACGCCGGCCGTTGCTCTCACCGGCTACGCCCGGGAAAGCGACGTTGCGGCCGCGCGCCGCGCCGGCTACCAGGCGGTCGCCCTCAAACCCGTAGACCTGGAAGAGCTGATGCTGACCATAGTGGAGGCCGCGGCACGCCGCTGACGTATGCGGCACTGACGGCCGCTATTCCGCCATGACCGTGTCCGGCGAGCCGGAGGCAGGGCTCGAGCCCGGGTGAGGCTCCTTCCGGGAATCGTACTCGCGCAGCCGGTTGTACAAGGTCTTCAGGCTGATGCCAAGCATCGCTGCCGCCTTTTCCTTGGTACCGCCGCACTGCTCCAGCGTCGCCAGTATGAGTTGCCGCTCGACGTCGGCGACCTTGCTTCCTGCGCGAACCTGGAAGAACGGGCCGTTTCCGGGCCGCGTTTGACTCAACTCCGGCGGCAGGCAATGCTCGTCGATGAGGTCGTCCGCCATGATGAAAGCGCGCTGCACAACGTTTCTCAGCTCGCGCACGTTGCCGGGCCAGTCGTATCCCTTGAGCCGCTCGAGAACCGAGGGTGCGAAAACCTTGTTCGCGCACTCGACGCGGTTCATCTCCGCGAGAAAATGATTGGCAAGCAGCACGACGTCATCGCCGCGCTCGCGCAGAGGCGGCAGATGCAATGGAAACACGCGCAGCCGGTAGAGGAGATCTTCACGAAGCTTCCCCTCCGCCACCGCTTCCTCCGGAGCGCGATTGGTCGCGGCTATGATGCGCACGTCGACATCGATCTCGCGCGTCGAACCGACCCGCATGAAAACGCCCGACTCCAGCACGCGCAGCAACTTCACTTGCAGTTCCACCGGCATCTCGGTGATTTCGTCGAGCAGCACCGTTCCGCCGCTTGCCCGCTCGAAGTAACCCTTGTGCTCCCGCGTCGCGCCGGTGAAGCTGCCGCGCTCGTGGCCGAACATCTCGCTTTCGATGAGTTGCGGTGAAATCGCCGCGCAGTTGACAGGCAGGAAGAGTTGCTTGCGGCGACGGCTCAAGTCATGGATAGTCTGCGCCACGAGTTCTTTCCCGGTTCCGCTTTCTCCCGTGATCAGCACCGTTGCCGCGGTCGGAGCGACACGCTGAACCTGGTCGTAGACCTCCTGCATGGCGGGCGCGGCGCCGAGCAGCCGCCCGAACCGCCCGAGCCCGCGCAGCTCCTCTCGCAGCGCCCGGATCTCCGTCTTGAGATCGGCCGGGCGAACGACCCGCGAGAGAATCGCCTTGAGCTGCCTCGCATTGACCGGCTTGATGAGATAGTCCGCCGCGCCCAGCCGCAAAGCTTCGATCGAACTCTCGAGGCTCGCGTGACCGGTAATGAGCACGACCTCCGTCACGGCGCGCGATTTCACGTCGTCGAAGAGATCCATGCCGGTGCCGTCCGGCAACAGCAGGTCGAGCAGTACGACATCGGGATGCCGCTCCGCGACGCGCTCGCGCGCTTCCCGCAGCGTCGAGGCGGCGGCCACCGTGAACCCCTCGCGCGCAACCAACTCCGAGAGCGCGCCAAGGGTGGCGGTGTCGTCGTCAACGAGCAGCGCATGCGGCATGGTATCGGCCTTTTGTGCAGGAGCGAGTGCGCGCCGGGCATATGCGAATCGAGATCGGCTCGCAGGCTGTGGCACGCTACGCTGGACTATACGGCGCGCGAGCCGGAATCCCGAGTTCGCGAGCGGACAGACCGTCTGAACGAGTTTTTGTGGTGAAGTTCCACTTCTCGATGTGGTGAGACGCGGCGGCGAGCGCGTTGCGATACAAGGCGAGTCCAAGCGCGCGAGTGGGCGCGCGCAGCGCCTGACGAGGTGTTGCAACCCGGCGACAAGTCCTCGCACTGCGCAGTCACAAAGGAAAACGCGTTCGCCCAGGGGCAGTCGCCCTTGTTCGCCGGGCATGCGGGTTGCAGAGGCGGCGATCGATGACGCTTCCGAATGCATTCCCCGCGGAACCTGCGCCCGGTAAGACAATCCCATTTTTCGTCGCTTCCTGCTGATGGGATGAGCACATGGCCGAACCACCGCGACCGCGGTCGAGGAAGAGGCGCGAGGCCGCGCGTGGGGATTTACCCGCCGCCGAAACGCATCCCGCACCCCATGCCGGCTCGCTCGAGGAAGTGCGCAGTGCAGCTCGCGCTTGCCGTGCATGCGGGCTTTGGAAAAACGCGACGCAGACGGTTTTCGGGGAGGGCAGCCCCGATGCGGCCATCATGTTCGTAGGCGAGCAGCCCGGCGACAGCGAAGACCGCGCGGGCAAGCCCTTCGTCGGTCCGGCCGGTCGCATGCTCGACCGCGCGCTCGCCGAAGCCGGTATCGATCGGGACATGGTGTACGTGACCAATGCCGTGAAGCACTTCAAATTCGTGCCCCGCGGCAAGCGGCGCATGCACAAAAAGCCCGCGGATGCAGAGATCGACGCATGCCATCCATGGCTCGAGCGTGAGTTCGAGATCGTCCACCCCGCATTGGTTGTCGCGCTCGGCGCCACCGCCGCGCGCTCGCTCTTTGGCGATGCGACGCCGATCGAAGCGAACCGCGGCCGTCTCCTGCCCTACGCGGGCAATGCGAAGCTTCTCATCACCGTCCATCCTTCCGCGCTGCTGCGCGTGCCGGACGAATACAAGGCCGAGGCCTATCGCCGGTTTGTCGCCGACCTTAGAATCGCGGCACAATTCGTGAAACGATCATGAGAGCCGACGCATTGAAAGCCCGGATGCGCGCGCTGCGCGAGCGTTGGGCGGCGCTCCTGCCTGTCCGCAGGGCCGGGGCCGCACGCTGCGCTACGCTCGCCGCTGTCACCGGCACGCTTTTGCTGCTCGGCTACCTGGGATACGGGGAGCATCAGAAGCGCACCGTGCCGCGGACGGTAAGCGCACTCGTACACGATGCGAGCGTACGTTTGCACGACGCCCTTCTGGGCGGCAAAGACTTGCTCCCCGGTTTCGGCCAGAGCCTTGAGGCGCACTATGCGGCGGTTAACGCTCACCTCGCCAAGCTGCGCGCGATGGACACCTCGATGGTGGAGGAATTCGCCCGGGCTGCTGACGACTACCTGCTCACAACGCGCGAAATCCTGCGAAGAGGCGCTGCGGACCATCGTAATCGCATGGACGTATCGGAAAGCCTGCGCCTGCTCCATACGCATATGCTCTCCGACAATCGCACCGCAAGCTGGGTGACGCACGCGGTCCAGAAGAAGGCGCGGCTCGAGGCCGCGTACCGTGAATACCGGCGTACGGCAGAGGCGCTCTCAAGCCTCCTCGCGCATTATCCTGCCTCGCATGCGCGAATGCGCTCGCACCTCGACTCCCCACTCCTTATCGACGTCAACCTGGCGACCACAGCCCGCCGTCGCACGCTGGACGCCTTGATCGCGATGAAAACCGAAGTCGAACAGGCGAGCGAGCTGCGTGCTTACCGCCGCGGAACGCATGTGGGCGCTGCTCAGTCGCGGTGACGATGGCGGTGATGGCGGTTGCCGCCGCGATAGTGGTAGCCGAAATGAAAGGTCGCTGCAGGCGCTCCGTAATAGTACGGACCGGGGACGTAATAGCCGTATGCCGGGACGGGCTCATACGGCACCGCCACACATCCTGCAAGAGTCAACGCAAGCAGGACCGTGCCAATTGCGCTTTTCATCGAGAATCTCCTTTGCCGTGCGCCAATCGCCCTACCGGGCACGCGACCTACCATAGCGCAACCCTGCAGGGGTGAATGTAAGTTGTTGTAAGGATTTGTAACTGCGCTGGCGGAAGCGGTGCTAACGTGCAAAGTTCCGCGACTTCCGCCGCAATGCCGCTGGAAACTTGCAATGAACGCCGCGCTGCCCGACATGCCGTATTCACGTTTGCCCCTATGAGCGCCTCCCCTCACGCAATACCGCGCGCCCGCGCGGCGCGCATCGCGGTCATCGCCGTTGTTGTCCTGGCTGGGTTGGTGGCGTTGTATGCCGCGGCCGGCTTCGTGCTGGCCCCGTGGCTTGCCAAGCGCGAGCTGCCGCAGTTCGCGGATTCCGAGCTCCAAAGCCGTGCGCGCGTCGCCGACATCGCGTTCAACCCTTTCACGCTCGTGCTGCGCGTGACCGGGCTCGTATTGGAGGATAAAAACGGCCGCCCCTTGCTGGCCGTGCAGGAAGGCGTCGCCGACTTCGAATGGCGCTCCGTCGTGCGCCGGGGAGTGATCCTGTCCGCGCTCAGGCTGAACGCCCCGGAGATCCATGTCGAGATCTCCGAGGAAGGCCGCCTCAACCTCGCTGCCCTGATGCCTCGGGCGCGCGAGGACACCGGATCGAAAGAGCCGCTGCGCATGGCCGTCGGCCATCTCGCGATCGCGGACGGGCGCATCGATTTCGCCGATCGCCGCGAACGCTACGAGCAGAGCATCGAGGAACTCTCGCTCGAACTCTCTGCGCTTTCCACGCTTGAATCGAAAGACAGCGCGTACAAGCTCACCGCCCAGACGCGCGACGGCGCGCGTCTGCGCTGGAACGGCCAGTTGGCGCTGCAGCCGCTCGTCGCGTCCGGCGTGCTCGCACTCAATCACAGCGCTTTGCCGCAGCTCAATCCCTACCTCGACGACACGATTGCGGCTCACATCAAGTCGGGCCGCGCAGACCTCGAGGTGCCCTATCGCTTTTCGATCGAGGACGGGAAGCCGCGCATCGAAGTGCACAACGCCCGGCTCCTGCTGCAGGATCTCGCGCTCGCGCTGCGTGATGCCGAGGCGCCGTTCGCACGGATCGGCCGGCTCGCGCTCGATGGGATAGCCGTCAATACGCAGGCGCGCCGCTTTGCCGCCGAAGCGCTCCGTATGGCGGACTTTTCGGTGACTGCGCATCGCGATGCAAACGGCGCAGTCGATCTTGAACGGCTCCTGCCCGGCAAAGCAGACGAACCGGCAGGCGCGGCGTGGCAGGGTCGGATCGGTACGGCAGAGTTGAGCAACGGCAGCGCCTCACTGAGCGATGAGGTCACAGGGCTCGACGTCACGCTTGTCGAACTGGGCGGCAACGTGACCGGCCTCGCCCTCGATGCCTCCGAAGATCTCGTGTTCGAGCTTGCGACGGCGCTCAATGGCGGTGGACGCATCGCACTGAACGGGCGTGCGGCGCCACGAACGCGCACAGTGAAGGCGCGCATTGAGGCTTCCGGCGTGCCGCTCGCCGTGTTTCAACCCGTCGTCGCGCAACACGCCCAGATCAGGATCGTATCGGGCGAAGCCGCACTGGCCGGCAACATGACGATGGGGGAAGACGCCGCCCTCACCTATGATGGCTCGGCCTCACTGACGAACGTCGCGATCGACGACCCGTCCAACACGCGGCTCGTCGGATGGAATTCGCTGTCCACGAAAGCGTTGCGCGCGTCGGTCCAACCCACCCGCGTCGAAATCGACGAGCTTCGCTGGGCCGCCCCGGCGGGACGCTTCGCCATCGCCGCGGACCGCACGACCAATGTCGGGCGCCTTCTCGGGCGTAAGGACACCGCGGCGCCGAAGGAAGGTGCCGCTCGGAAAGGCGAAGAACCGGCCTATATCGCGACCGTGCGGCGCATGCTTGTGGAGGACGGCCGGCTCGAGTTCTCGGACGAAAGCATCACGCCGGGATTCACCGCGCACATGCACGAGCTTGCCGGCACGGTAAACGGCATCTCGACCGATCGCAACACGCGCAGCCAGCTCGCTCTCGAGGGGCGGGTGGACGAGCACGGCTACGCGCGCATCTCGGGCGGGCTGAACGTGTTCGAGCCGAGCGAGCGCACGAACGTGCGCGTGCAGTTCCGCAATATCGACGTGACGAAAGCGTCCCCCTATGCCATGAAGTTCGCCGGGTACCGTATTGCGAGCGGAAGGCTGTCGCTCGACCTCTCTTACAGCGTGCGCGACAACCTGCTGCAGGGCGACAACAAGATCGTCCTCGAGCAGTTCACGCTCGGCGAGCGCGTCGAGAGCCCCGATGCGCTCGACCTGCCGCTCGAGCTCGCCGTCGCGCTGCTCAAGGATGAAAACGGCGTGATCGATGTGGCGATACCGATCTCGGGAAATCTCAACGACCCGAACTTTGATTTCAGCGCGGCTTTCTGGAAGGTCATCGGAAACGTCGTGAGCAGCGTGGTCACCGCGCCGTTTCGCGCGCTGGGCCGCCTCTTCGGCGCAGACGGCGAGGATCTCGGCGCCATCGCGTTCGAACCCGGCTCGAGCCGGCTCCTTCCCCCCGAGCGCGAAAAGATCCAGCGCATCGCGGAAGCGCTCAAAAAGCGCCCTCAACTGAAAGTCGAGGTACCGGCGAGCTACGATCCCAAGGTGGACGCGGACGCGCTCAAGCGCGCGGCCTTGCGGCGGGAAATCGCAAAGCGCGCCGGTTTCGAAGTGAAGGCGGAAGACCCCGCCGCCCCGATCAGCATCGAAGACCAGCGCACGCGCGATGCGATGCGCGCCTTGTTCGCCGAGCGCTTTTCAGAGGAGGCCCTCGAGCAGCTCAAGGCGGAAGCCGAAGCGAAGGCCGCGGCCGCCGCGGAGAACGGCAAGCCGGCGCCGCGCATCCCGGTCTTCGAGCGCTTGCGCAAGTTTGCGCGCGGCGAGCCGCAGGTCGCTGACCTGACCCCTTTCTATCGCGAGTTGGGGCGCCGCCTCCTGGCGGCGCAGCCGCTGCCGGAAGGCGCGCTCGAGGAGCTCGCGCAGCGCCGCGCGGAGTCGATCGCAGCGGCGCTGAAGGAAGCCGGCCTCGATGCCGCCCGCATCAGTCAGACGCAGCCCAAGCCGGCCGCCAAAGCGGAACAGAAACAGGTTCTCGTGCAACTGTCCCTCGCACCCCTGTGAGCGGCGCACGCTCCGTCGCGCCGGGCACTTCACGACCTTCTCACGCATGGCATACAGGCCGCTGATCGCCTTCGACTACGGCTCTGGCATACTGGCCGCTTTGCATGCGGCTCGAGCCCCGTGAGCAACGCGCCCGAGAAGCCCCAAGCGCCACCCATCGGACGGTCCTTCCCCGCGCTGCGCCATCCCGGCTATCGCGTTTACTTCGTCACGTCCGCCATTGCGATGATGGCGGACAACATCGAGCACGTCATCAGCTACTGGGTGATGTACCAGAAATTCCAGTCGCAGACGCTTGCGGGCTTCGCGGTGATCTCGCATTGGCTGCCGTTCCTGCTCCTCTCGACCTGGTCCGGTGCGCTCGCCGACCGTTACGATCCGCGGCGCGTGATCCAGGCGGGAATGCTCCTCTTCATGGGCGCTTCGCTCGGCTGGGGCCTGCTCTTCGTGACCGACGCGCTGGAGATGTGGCACGCGGTGGTGTTGCTCATCATGCACGGGTCCGCCGGCATGCTGTGGGGTCCAGCGAGCCAGGTGCTGATCCACGACATCGTGGGCGCGGCGCATTTGCAGAGCGCGGTGCGGCTCAATGCGACCGCGCGCTGGCTCGGCATCCTCATGGGCCCGGCGGTGGGCGGCGGTCTCCTGCTGCTGCTCGGTCCCGCGTGGGGCATACTCGTGAACGTCCTGATCTATCTTCCGCTCGTGCTGTGGCTGTGGAAGGCGCCCTACGGCCCGCGCTTTCGCAAAGGGCCGCTGCCGCCCGCGCGCGCCGTGCGCGGCCTTGCCGACATCATCCTCACCGCCCGTGAAATCGCGGGCAATCGCACGATCGTCTCCATGATCCTCCTCGCCGGCGGCGCCTCGCTGCTTGTCGGCAATGCCTATCACGCGCAGATGCCCGAGTTCGCGCACGATCTCGGGCACGGCGACCCTGGAATGTCGTACAGCGCGTTGCTGGCCGCCGATGCTGCGGGGGCGCTAGCCGCCGGCATCGTGCTGGAAGGACGGGGTTGGCTGCCGGCCCGGCCGCGCACCGCATTCGTCCTCGCGATGCTGTGGTGCTGCGCGATCATCGGCTTTGCGGTGACCGCGCACTATCCCATGGCGCTCGCGCTGCTCTTCGCCGTGGGGTTTCTCGAGCTCTCGTTCAACGCGATGGCGATGACGCTGGTGCAGATGAATGCGCCGGCGCACATCCGCGGGCGCGTGATCGGCCTCTACACCATGTCGGCGCTGGGGCTGCGCGCCTTCAGCGGCGTGACCGTCGGCGTCGTGGGCGGCATCATCGGCATCCATCACTCCCTCGCGCTCTCCGCCATGGTGCTGCTCGCCGCCATCGCCACGCTTTCGGCCTTCGCGCTGCCCGCTGCCCAAGCCGCGCCTCGCCGCTGAGTCGCGCGCGCCGTTCGCGCCGTTGCCGCCCTTCCTGCGCAAGGCATGGCGCTTGCGCTAGCATAGCGTCCGAACTTCAAAGAAAAGGAGAGCTGATGAGCGCACACGGCAAAGTTGCGGTCGTGACCGGCGCCGGCAGCGGCATAGGCAAGGCAGCCGCGCTCGCGCTGCTTCGCGATGGTTACCGGGTGGTTCTCGCCGGGCGTCGCCAGCCGCTGCTCGAGCAAACCGCGGAAGAGGCGGCGGGCGCGCGCGAGCGCGCACTCGTCGTGCCGACCGATGTGAGCGATCCCCACTCGGTGAAGATGCTGTTCCAGCGCACGCGCGACGAATTCGGCCGCATTGACGTCCTCTTCAACAATGCCGGTGCCAACGCACCCGGCGTGCCGTTCGAGGAATTGCCCTATGACCGGTGGAAGACCGTGGTGGACGTCAATCTGACGGGATCGTTTCTCTGCGCGCGGGAAGCGTTCCGCATGATGAAGGCACAGGACCCGCGCGGCGGACGCATCATCAACAACGGTTCCATCTCGGCGCACGCGCCCCGTCCTGACTCTGCGCCGTACACCGCCAGCAAGCATGGCGTCACGGGGCTCACCAAGACCATCGCGCTCGATGGACGCAAGTACGACATCGCGTGCAGCCAGATCGATATCGGCAACGCCATGACCGAGCTCGCGGCACGCATGGCGCGCGGCGTGAAGCAGGCGGATGGCAGCGTCAAGGTCGAGCCGATGATCGACGTGACGCACGTCGGCGAAGCCGTGCGCTACATCGCGGGCCTGCCGCTGGAGGTGAACGTGCAGTTCATGACCATCATGGCAACGACGATGCCGTTCGTGGGCCGCGGCTAGTCACGTGTCGCCCGCAGGCGACGAAGGCGGCGATACAAATTTTTTCCAGGCGAACATGACCCTCGCATTGCGTCAAGCGAATTCGCGCGCAAGCCTGAGAAAAATTGAGTCCGGCGCGCTTTGCCCGAACTCGGCATCGGCGATTGCGGTCAGTTGGTTACGTGGTCCTGGTTTTCGGGCCGTTTTTTTGTAACCCGCTGACGAACGGAGGTAGGCATGAGGCACCTGAAGACTTCTGCGATCGCAGTGCTGTTGGCGGTGACAGCCGTCGGCTGCTCCAACATGACACCACGCGAAAGGGATACCGCCGTTGGCGCGGCCGTGGGCGGTATCGGCGGGGCCGCGCTCTCCGGGGGCGACGCCCTGGGCACGCTGGGCGGTGCAGCCGCCGGAGGGTTCGTCGGTCATCAGTATGGCGATGACATTCGCCGCCGAATGGACTGACGCGCCGTTACCCGTAATGCTCGTTCCCGCAGCACGAAGCCGGGCGGCGTGAAACGCCGCCCGCGCTACATTGGCAGCCGGGCCGGCACGGCGATCACGCCTTTCAGGCTATCCGGATCGAGGGGGCGGGCGTAAATATAGCCCTGCATCTCGTCGCACCCGTTCTCGCGCAGAAACCGTAGCTGTCCCTCGTTCTCCACGCCCTCCGCGATGACGAGCAGCCCCAGCGCGTGCCCGAGCTGTATCACGGCGCGCGCGATGGCGGCTGCATCCGGTGAGCTGTCCACTTCCCGGGTGAAGGACTGGTCGATCTTGATGCGATCGATCGGGAAGCGCCGCAAGTAGCTCAGGCTCGAGTAGCCTGTTCCGAAATCGTCTATCGAAAGCAGCACGCCCAACGCCTTCAGCTCCTTCAGCTTGGCGATCACCGATTCGACATCGTGCATCACCAGGCTCTCGGTGATCTCCAGCTCGAGACGGCAGGGCTCGAGCCGCGTCGCTTCGAGGATCTCCTGAATGCGCGCGACGAGCCGCCGATTGCGAAACTGCCGCGCCGACAGGTTGACGGCAACATGACCGACCGGCAGCCCCGCATCGATCAGCGCCTTGGTCTGCGTGCAGGCCTCGTGCAGCACCCAGTCGCCGATGGTCACGATGAGATCGGTTTCCTCGGCGAGCGGAATGAAGCGCGCCGGCGAGACGACGCCGAGCTCGGGATGCCGCCAGCGGACGAGCGCTTCCACGCCCACCGGCATGTTGTCGGCGAGCCGCAGCTGCGGTTGGTACTGCAGGAAGAGCTCGCCCCGCCCGGCCGCGCGCCGCAGGCTCGCTTCGAGGTGCAGGCGCTCCTCGGTCTTGCGGTCGATGTCGGCCGAGTAGAAATAAAAGCAGTTGCGTCCCTGCGCGCGGGCGCGGTGCATCGCGGTATCGGCGCGCCGCAGGAGTGTCTCGGGATCGTTGCCATCCGTCGGATACATTGCGCAGCCTATGCTGCATGTGACGAACACTTCCTGCGGCGCCAGCATGATCGGGCTGCGCACGACGTTCAGTATCCGATTCATCACCTGGGAAGTCGCCCCGAGGTTATCCTGGTCCATGAGCACCATCGCGAAGGAGTCGGCGCCGATGCGGGAGATCGTGTCGTGATCGCGCAGCGCGCTGCGCAGGCGGGCCGCCACTTCTTTCAGCGCCTCGTCACCGGCGGTGTGCCCCAAGCTCTCGTTCACATACTTGAAGTTGTCGATGTTGAGCACGAGCGCGGCGACCATGCGCTGGTAACGCTCGCCGTAAGCGATAGCGTGGCGCATGTGGTCGAGGAGGAGCGTGCGGTTGGCAAGTCCCGTGAGGGTATCGTGGGTCGCGCGATAGACCAGCTCATCGAGATAGTGGCGCGTGTCGGTGATATCGGTGATGAAGCCGGTAATCGTCGGCACGCTCGCCTGGGCCGCGCGGCCGCGCTCCCATACCCAGCGCAGTGTGCCGTCCGCGTGCTGGATACGATATTCGAGAGCAAAGGCTCCGCTTGAACGCAGCTGGTTCCGCCGTTCCTCCCAGACGCGCTCCAACTCCTCGAGCACGATGAGCGAGTTCCAGCTGCGAACCCGGTTCTCCACGAACTCCTCGGCAGCATAGCCGGTGAGCGCCCGGCAGCCCTCGCTCACGAACTCCATCGCCCACTCCGGCTCGTCGCGACCGCGGTAGGCCATACCCGGCAGGTTGGCGACGAGCGCCGTGAGCTCCTGCACGCGTTCGTGCAGCTGCTCTTCCTCGGACAGCCTCGCGCCCACGTCCTGCGCGAATCCGACCGTGCCTTCCACGTTTCCCGCCTCGTCGAGGAGCACGATGCGGTGCACTTCAAAGCGGCGCAGCCTGCCTTCGCGGTCCCGCAGGCACTGCTGCACGCGGAGCGCGCCGCGCGCCGCCATGATTTCGCTCTCCTGCCGGCGTATTGCCTCGGCCTCGTCGCTTGAAAAGAGATCGAAATCCGTGCGGCCGATGATTTCGGAAGGCGTACGCCGGGTCAGCGCTTCGAACATTTTCCTGTAGGCGGGATTGATTGCTGCATACCGGCCGGCGGTATCCTTGACCCAGGCCGGGTCCGGAAGAACGTTGAGAAAGCTCTGTGCCAGCGTGCGTGCTATGCTGACCACGTCTCCCTGCGTGTGCTGCTCTGGCAGTGCGCCCATTCACCTCCCCTGGTCACGCCGTTTTCACCCACCCGCTATTATGCCGCGCGCGAGTCGCACCCGATAGTGACGAGTTGCTGCCGCCATCTTTCTTCCCTATGATCGGCTTGAAGGGTGGACGCGCATTAAGAGGATCATGAAACTCTATTACCATCCCGTTTCGACCACGTGCCGCCCTATCCTGCTCTTCGCGGCGGAAAGCGGTATCGCACTCGAGCTTCGGCCCGTCGATCTCTTCAAGGGCGAACATCTCGGCGAAGCTTATTGCAGGATCAATCCGAACGGCCAGGTCCCTGTGCTGGAGGACGGCGACTTCCGGCTCACCGAAAGCGCATCGATTCTGAAGTATCTCGCCGGGACGTCGGAGTCGCCCGCTTATCCGAAGGCGCTCCGGGCCCGCGCCCAGGTGGACGAAATGATCGACTGGTTCAACACCGGCCTCTACCGCGACCTGGGCTACGGCTTCATCTATCCGCAGATCTTTCCGCACCTCAAGCGGCAGGACGAGAAGGTTCAGTCGGCCACGCTCGCGTGGGGGCGCGATCGTTCGCGGAAGTGGCTGAAGATCCTCGACGAAAACCTGCTCGGCGAATGTCCCTTTCTGTGCGGCGAGCGCATCACGCTCGCGGACTACCTGGGCGCGGCCTTTCTCACACTGGGGGAAGTGATACGGCTCGATTACACGCCGTGGCCTAACGTCCAGCGATGGCTCGCTGGCATGAAGGCGCGGCCGCACTGGGCGACGGCGAATGAGGCGTTCTACGCGCACCTCGTTGCGCCGTTTGCTAACGCGAGCTTCGAAGCGCTTTAGGCCGCTCCAATCGATGGAGCTCTAGGCGAGGAGGGGCCGGTAACGCACGCGATGCGGCTGATCGGCCTCGGCGCCCAGGCGCTTCCGCCGGTCCTCGAGATAGTCCGCGTAATTGCCCTCGAACCAGACCACCTGGCTGTTGTCCTCGAAGGCGAGGATGTGCGTGGCGACGCGATCGAGGAACCAGCGATCGTGGGAGATCACCACGGCGCAGCCCGGGAAATCGAGCAGCGCCTGCTCCAGCGCGCGGAGCGTCTCGACGTCGAGGTCGTTGGTCGGCTCGTCGAGCAGCAGCACGTTTGCCCCACTCTTCAGGAGCTTCGCAAGATGCACCCGGTTGCGCTCGCCGCCGGACAGTTCGCTCACTCGCTTTTGCTGGTCGGGCCCCTTGAAGTTGAAGCGCGCGACGTAGCCGCGGCTCGCGTTGGAATAGCTTCCCACCTGGATCACGTCCTGACCGCCTGAAATTTCCTCCCAGACCGTCTTGTCGGGGCTCAAGCTGTCGCGGCTCTGGTCCACGTAGCCGATCCGCACCGTATCACCGACACAAAGCGTTCCGGCGTCGGGGCGCTCGTCACCGACCAGTATGCGAAAGAGCGTCGTCTTGCCCGCGCCGTTCGGCCCGATGATGCCCACGATCCCGCCCGGTGGGAGCCGAAAGGACAACCGTTCGAAGAGCAGGCGGTCACCGAACGACTTCGCGAGCCCCTCCGCCTCGATGACCAGATTTCCGAGATGAGGCCCCGGCGGGATGTAGATCTCGTTGGTTTCGTGTCGTTTCTGCACTTCCGCCGAAGCGAGCTCCTCGAACCGCGCGAGCCGCGCCTTGCTCTTTGCCTGCCGCGCTTTCGGGTTGGCGCGCACCCACTCGAGCTCGGCCTGCATCGCCTTGATGCGCGCCGATTCCTGGCGCGCCTCGATCTCGAGGCGCTTTTCCTTCTGCTCGAGCCACGACGAATAGTTGCCTTCCCATGGAATGCCGCGGCCGCGGTCCAGCTCGAGTATCCACCCCGCCACGTTATCCAGAAAATAGCGGTCGTGGGTGACCGCGATCACCGTGCCGGGATACCGCTCGAGGAACTGCTCCAGCCACTGCACGGAGAGCGCATCGAGATGATTGGTCGGCTCATCGAGGAGCAGCATGTCGGGTTCCGACAGGAGCAACCGGCACAATGCGACGCGCCTGCGCTCACCGCCCGAGATGCGCGTCACGTCGGCGTCCCACGGCGGGAGCCGTAGCGCCTCCGCCGCGACCTCCAGCTTGCGGTCGAGCTCCCAGCCGTTTGCCGCATCGATTCTCGCCTGCAGCTCGCCCTGCTCTTCGAGCAGGCGATTCATTTCCTCGTCTTCCATGGGTTCGGCGAAGCGTTCGCTAATGGCGTTGAAGCGGTTGATGAGCGCCATGGTCGCGGCAACACCCTCCTCCACGTTGCCGCGCACGTCCTTCGTCGGGTCGAGCTGCGGCTCCTGCGGAAGGTAACCGACGCGCAGATCCGGCATGGGCCCCGCGTCGCCGATGTAGTCGCGGTCGATGCCGGCCATGATCTTGAGGAGGCTCGATTTGCCTGCGCCATTCAACCCCAGCACGCCGATCTTGGCACCCGGAAAGAACGAGAGCGAGATGTCCTCGAGGATGACGCGCTTGGGCGGAACGACCTTGCCCACCCGGCGCATGGTGTAAACGTACTGAGCCATATTGCGGTGTGAAAAAATGGGAAAGGATAGCTGAAAGCACGCGCCGTTGTCGCCATCGGAAAGCGCCTGAATTTTTCACCTCCCTGTGAATCTAAGGCTGACCACCACCGCTGGAGGGCTTCCATGAATCCCGGAGCGTTATCTCGCCGGCATGCGGCGTCGGCGGCGATCCTGGGCGCGCTCGTGTTCGCGTTCGGAGGCTGCGAGCAAAAGCCGCCATCCAGCGCATCGATCATCCATGCGGATTCGCTCGACGCGCCCAGACCAACGTTCGCACATTCCGGCACAACTGTCCCGGTTTCGCCACGCGTGGACACGCTCCTCGCACAGGCGCGCGGCGCGTCCGAGTCCCCGACGCCGCCCGCCAGCGCCGACAAGGCTAAACCGAAGGCCGCCGTGCCCCAATCACCGACCGGCGCAGGAAAACCGTCGGCGAGTCGCCCGGCGAGCGATGAGGAACTCGCGGAGCGGGTGAAATCGGCGCTCCTCGCGGAGCCGCTCTCCGCCCTGGCGTTCAACGTCAGCGTGTCGAACGGCGTGGTGACGCTCTCGGGCACGGCGGACACCCAGGAAACCCGCGAAAGGGCGGCACGCATCGCGGCCGCCGTGGAAGGCGTGAAATCGGTGAACAACCGTATCAACGTCGTGAGCGGATCCTGATCCTCAGTGACGTGCCGCGCCGTGGCCCTGGCGGTCTTCCGCTTCCACGATGAGCTCGAAGCGTTTCTCGCACCGGGAAGGCGTGGCTGCGCCTTCGAGTACACCTGCGCGCGCGCGGCGACGATCAAGCACGCCCTCGAGTCGCTTGGCGTCCCGCACACCGAGGTCGGGCGGGTCATCGTGAACGGGCAGGCTGGCACGCTCAGCCGCATCGTGCGCGAAGCCGACGCGATCGAAGTCTATCCCCACCGTCCGGCTGGTGCTGCGGGAGACGAGCGGCACGTCTTCATCGCCGACGCGCATCTGGGCGGGCTCGCCCGTTTACTGCGCATGCTGGGCTTCGACACGCTTTATGACAACGCATATTCCGATCGCACGATCCTCGACATCGCGGCGAGCGAGCGGCGCGTCATTCTCACCCGGGATCGCGAGCTGCTGAAATGCCGCGAGGCGCTGCGCGGCGCTTTCGTGCACGCGCGCAAGCCCGAGAGGCAGCTGCAGGAGGTGGCGATCCGCTACGGCCTTGCCTGGCAGGCGCGCCCTTTCACGCTCTGCCTGGATTGCAATCTCGCCCTGCAAGCCGCAGACGACGCGAGCATCGCCGCGCGCGTGCCGGCGCGCATCGCCGCACAGTACTCTGTCTTCATGCGATGCCCGGGCTGCGATCGCATTTTGTGGCAGGGGTCGCATTGGAGGCGTATGCGCGAGATGCTCGGCACGCTGGTCGAAATACCCGAGAACAGCTTCTGATGCAGCCACGGCGCGTGTCGCTCGCATAACGGCCGCCGGGTCGGGGCGTATAATGGCCTGCGTCGTGCCGACGCGGCATCCGCACCGCAGGTACGGCCCTGTTTCTGCGAGCCACTACCTGTGCGAGCGCCGCATGACCGACGGTCCCTTCGCGATCGATGTGCAGACGATGCTCGTCGTCATGCTGGTGAGCTCGGTGCTGATGGCCGCGGTCCTGTGGTTCGCCTATGCCGGCCGCTTTCGGGACGGGCTCGCGAAATGGACCGCCTCCCTGTGGGCGCAGGCGCTTGCATGGCTGGTCTTTGCGGCGCGCGACATCTTGCCCGAGCTCCTGTGTCTCGCGATGGGAAACGCGCTCCTCGTCTTGACGGCGTCACTGCAGTACGGCGCCATCCGGGAGTTCCGCCGACATACGGTCTCCAACGCCCTCATCTGGGCCGCCTTCGCAGCCGCCTTCGCGGCCTTCGTTCTCCTCGACGAGGCCAGGTGGGAGGGAACGGCCGGGAATCTTCTCTACGGCGCAGCCAATCTCCTGATCGCGATATCGGCACTGCGAGACCCGACGCACGAAGGCATGCGCGGATGCCGGTTCCTCGCCGGTTGCTACGTCTTCGCTGCGGCGACGCTCATCGCTACGGCGTGGACGGCGCCCCGTGGCACCGCATCGGCGGCTACCGTGAACGCCTATCACGGTTACCTCTACCTCGGCACCTATGCGCTCATCATCGCCGGATCGTTTGCCTTTCTCCTGATGCACAAGGCGCGCGCCGATGAAGAGGCGAGCCGCCTCGCCACGACCGATCCCCTGACCGGAGTCTTCAACCGCCGCACCTTCATCGAGCTGGCGGAGCAGGAACTGGCGCGCAGCCGCCGCGCCGAGACTCCGGTTTCGATCATGATGCTCGATCTCGATCACTTCAAACGCGTGAACGACACCTTCGGCCATCTCGCAGGCGACGAGGTGCTGGTGGCGTTCACGCGGCTCATCCGCGACTGCGTGCGCCGCGGGGACCTCGTGGTTCGCTACGGTGGAGAGGAATTCTGTGTGTTGTTGCCGGCCACCACACTGTTCGCTGCCACGGCGCTCGCGGAACGCATACGCAACCGGTGCGGTTCACGGCCGCTCACCGACAAGGCTTTCAAGGTGACGGTGAGCATCGGGCTCACGGCTTACTCCGGCAGAAAGGACGCACTGCTCGCCGATCTGCTCGCCCGGGCCGATGAGGCGCTCTATCGCGCCAAGGGCGAAGGTCGAAACCAGGTGATCGCCCTGCCGCTCGAGGGAGAGCAACCCCTGGGACAGCATCCCCTCCCGCTGGAGCACGTGGGTTGAGGGACGATCAGGCTTCAAGCCCGGATACGGTCAGTTCACGATGAGCGCGGCGCGACCGGTGATGAGGCCGCGCTCCAGCCGCTCGTGTATCGACTCGGCCTGCGCGAGCGCGACTTTCTCGGTCACCAAAGGCCAGAGTTCCCCGCGAGCCACCAGATCGAGCGAATCGAGCACTTCCTGCCGCGTCGCATAGCGGCTGCCCAGGATCTCCAGCTCTTTGCGCAGCATCGCGCCCGGATCGGCCTTGAACGCCGCGCCGTGACCGCCGAGCGTGACCAGCCGGCCACCCTTGCCGAGCGCCGCGAACGCCGCTTGCAGGGTTTCCGACGACGACACGAAATCGATCGCGACGTCGATGCCCCGGCCGGCTGTCAATTCAAGTAGCTGTTCGGTCACCCGGCCGTCCGATGCATCGACGGTTGCGTCGGCACCCGACTTGCGACAAATCTCGAACTTGGACGCCATCACATCCACAGCGATCACTTTGCGAGCACCGGCCCAGCGCGCCACCATGAGCATGTGCACGCCCAGCCCGCCGCCCGCTCCGAAGACAGCGACCGTGTCGTTCGGCGCAACACGCGCCCGGCCGATCACCTTCACCGGCGTCGCGATGGCATCGCATACGACACCGAGCTCCGCGGCATGCTTGCGCCAGTCGAGCCCGGACGGCAACTTCATGAAATTGTGCGCCGGGAGCTTGATGTACTCGGCATAGCCGCCGTCCGTCTCGCGGCCGACGTAGCCGCCGAAGTTCTCGCACAGCGTCTCGCGGTTGATGCGGCACCACTTGCAGTGCCTGCACGTCAGGTAGAAATAGGCGGTCACCGGGTCTCCGATCTTCAGGCCCTCCGCGCCCGGTCCCAGGGCGACGATCTCGCCCGTGATCTCGTGGCCCAGTATCCGCGGATATTTCACCGGCACATGGCCCGCGCGTGCGTGATGTATGGTGAGCCCCGCTCCGCACGCAAGCACTCTGGCGACCGCCTCACCGGCGCCCGGCACCGGATCGGGAACGGTTTCCAGCACGAGCGGCGCGTTGGCCGCTTTCAGCACCATCGCTTTCATCGCATCCTCCTTTGCGGGTGACCATCTTACACCAGCCCCTCCGCCTATCCCGTATCGCAGGCGGCCGGCAAGAAGATCGTCACGCTGGAAGGCCTCGCTACTGCCAGGAAACCGCATCCGCTGCAGCAGGCGTTCATCGACGAGCAGGCGGTGCAGTACGGCTATTGCATCAACGGCATGATCATGCAGGCGGCGGCCTTCCTCGAGGAGAACAGGCGCCCTACGGAGGCTGAGATCAAGCAGGCGCTCGCGGGCAACCTATGCCGCTGCGGGACGCATCTGCGGATCGTGCGTGCGGTGAAGCGCGCGTCGGAAACGATGGCGTAAAGGAGGCGATCATGCTGACCGAAAAAAGTGGTGATGGATCTCATCGACCGTCCGAATGAACGGCCCTGGGGTGCGGGAGAGCCCGCGGCAGCGGTAGTGCCGTCCGCAATCGCCAATGCGATCTACGACACGGTCGGCGTGCGCATGCGCTCCGCGCCCTTCTCATCCGAAAAAGTGGTGGCGGCGCTCAGGTCGGCATAAAAAGGCGCCAACGCGCATCGCGGGGCAGCAGTGAGCTGCCCCGTTTTTATTGCAGCGCGGCGGGCGTGCGCGGTGCGCTACAATAGCGCGCTTTCGCCGCAACTCGAAGTCGAAACTTCCCCTGATGCAGAAGCCCGCGCAAGAAGCGATCGTCATCCGCGGCGCGCGCCAGAACAATCTGAAGAACCTCACGATCGCGCTGCCGACGAACGAGCTCATCGTCGTCACCGGCGTGTCCGGTTCCGGGAAGTCTTCGCTCGTCTTCGATACGCTCTACGCCGAAGGACAGCGCCGCTACGTCGAGACGTTCTCGCCCTACGCCCGGCAGTTTCTCGATCGCATGGACAAGCCGCAGGTGGACGCGATCGAAGGCATACCGCCCGCGATCGCCATCGACCAGGTGAACCCGGTGCGCACCTCGCGCTCGACGGTCGGCACGATGACGGAGCTCAATGACCACCTGAAGCTTCTTTTCGCGCGCGCGGCCCGCCTTTACTGCGGCGGATGCGGCGCGCCGGTGCGGCGCGATACGCCGCAGACGATCTACGAGGAAGTCACGAGGCGCGCGAGCGCCGCCGGCGATCCGCGGCTCGTCGTCGCGTTTCCGGTCGTCGTGCCGAAGAACTTTTCCATCGCCGAAGTGAAGACGCTGCTCGCCGCGCAAGGCTACACGCGCTTTCTGCGCGAGGAGAAGCGCGCGCTGGAGGTGGTGCAGGACCGCTTCCGCGCGGGCTCCGCCGAACGCGTGCGTGTCGTCGAAGCGCTCGACGCCGCGCTCAAAGTGGGTCAGGGACGCGTCAACGCGCACGTCGAGGGCGAAGACGCCGTCTGGCGCTTTTCGTCGGATCTCCATTGTGCCGATTGCGACATCCACTACCAGGAGCCGGCGCCCAGCCTCTTTTCCTTCAATTCGCCGCTCGGCGCATGCGACACCTGCCGCGGCTTCGGGCGCGTCATCGGCATCGACTATGGCCTCATTGTTCCCGATCACTCGAAGACTCTGCGCGAAGGCGCCGTGCGGCCGTGGCAAACGCCGAGCTACAGTGAATGCCAGGACGATCTCGTGCAGTACGCGAAAAAGCGCGGCATTCCGCTCGACACGCCGTGGCGCGATCTCGCGGCCGAGCAGCAACGCTGGGTGCTGGAAGGCGAAGACGACTGGGTGAGCTGGCGCAAGTCGTGGCCCGGAACGTGGTACGGCGTGAGCCGGTTTTTCAGGTGGCTCGAGACCAAAGCCTACAAGATGCACATTCGCGTGCTGCTCTCGAAATACCGCGCGTATACGCTGTGCGAGGCATGTGGCGGGGCACGGCTCAAAAACGAGGCGCTCCACTGGCGCGTCGGCACGGGGGAAATTGCCGACGAGGTGCTTCCGCGCGGCGAGCGTTTCATGCCCCGTGGCGCGCGGTTCGATGCTGAAACACACGCAGCGCTCCCGGGCCTCACGCTGCACGATCTCGTGCTTCTGCCGATCGAGCGCAGTCGGGTGTTCATCGAGAAACTGCGCGTGCTGCCGCACGACGAGGCTACGGCACTTCTACTGGGCGAGATCCGCACGCGGCTCCAGTACCTGACCACCGTCGGGCTCGGTTATCTCACGCTCGATCGCCAGTCGCGCACGCTGTCCGGCGGCGAAGTCCAGCGCATCAATTTGACGACCGCACTCGGCACCTCGCTCGTGAATACGCTGTTCGTTCTGGACGAGCCGTCCATCGGCCTGCACCCGCGCGATATGGGGCGCGTCATCGAGGTGATGCAGCGCCTGCGCGATGCCGGCAATTCGCTCGTCGTGGTCGAGCACGACCCGCAAGTCATGCTGGCTGCGGATCGCGTGCTGGACATGGGGCCCGGGCCCGGCGAGCGCGGCGGGGAAATCGTCTTCTTCGGCACGCCGGATGAACTCAAGGACGCCCGCACGCTCACCGCGGACTACCTCGCGGGACGCCGCCGTGCTGACGAAAGCGTTTTCGACGCCGCACCCGAACTTAATGGTACGGCGATCGAGATCCTAGGCGCATCGCAGCATAACCTCAAAGCCATCGACGTCACGCTGCCGCTCAACCGCCTCGTATGCGTGACCGGCGTCTCCGGTTCGGGCAAGTCGACGCTCGTCCAGGACATCCTGTATCCCGCGTTGCTGCGCGCGAAGGGTAAGCCGACCGAAGCGCCTGGCGAGCACGGCGCGCTCAAAGGCCATGAGCGCGTGAGCGATGTCGTGCTCGTCGATCAGTCGCCGATCGGCCGCACCACGCGTTCGATACCGGCGAGCTACGTCGGCGCCTTCGATGCGATTCGCGACCTCTACGCGAAGCTTCCGCTCGCCAGGGAACGCGGCTATACGGCGGGCACGTTCAGCTTCAATTCCGGAAACGGCCGCTGCCCGAGCTGTGGCGGCAACGGGTTCGAGCATGTCGAGATGCAGTTCCTGTCCGATGTGTATCTGCGCTGTCCCGATTGCGACGGGCGCCGTTTCCGCGCGGAGGTGCTCGAATTGACGCTCGAGGGGCGTTCCATCGCTGAGGTGCTCGAGTTGACCGTGAGCGAGGCGCTGGGCTTCTTCTCTCCGTATCCCGAGGTACGGCGCACGCTCCAGCCTCTTGCGGACGTGGGGCTCGATTACGTGAGGCTGGGGCAACCCGTACCGACGCTCTCGGGCGGAGAGGCGCAGCGCCTCAAGCTCGCGGGCTATCTCGCGAAAGCCACGACGATGGCCGCCCGCGCTACCCCCCGAACTGCCCGCGCGCGACGCAACGGCCTTCCTGATGCGCAAGACGCCGCAGAGCGCAAGGACCGGCAGCTCTTTCTGTTCGACGAGCCGACGACCGGCCTCCATTTCGATGACGTGAAGAAGCTCCTCGGCGCCTTTCGGCAGCTCATCACCGCAGGACATTCGCTCGTCGTCATCGAGCACAACCTCGATGTGATCCGCAGCGCCGACTGGATCGTGGATCTCGGGCCGGAAGGCGGCGATGCGGGCGGCGAGATCGTCTGCAGCGGGACGCCCGCCGAAGTGATGGCGCATCCCGCTTCCCATACGGGCAAGGCGCTGCGGGACTATGCCCGTGCGCTCGGCGTTACAGTGCATGCAACGCCTGTGCGACGCGCCGACGCGCGGGTTCAAGTTGCGCCTTCGATACGCGTACACAACGCGCGCGAGCACAATCTCAAGAGCATCGACGTCGAGCTGCCGCGCGGGACGTTCAACGTCATCACCGGCGTGTCGGGGTCCGGCAAGTCGACGCTTGCGTTCGACATCCTGTTTGCCGAAGGGCAACGGCGCTATCTGGAGTCGCTCAACGCGTATGCGCGCCAGTTCGTGGAGGCGGCCGCGCGGCCCGATATCGACGCCATATTCGGCATCCCGCCCACGGTTGCGATCGAGCAGCGCACGAGCCGCGGCGGGCGCAAGAGCACCGTCGCGACGCTCACCGAGGTCTATCATTTTCTGCGGCTGCTCTATGCCAAGCTGGGCCGTCAGTTCTGTCCCGACTGCGACGTCCCGATCGAGCCGCAGAGCGCCGAAGCGATTCTCGCGCGCATACTGCGCGACTACCGGAATACCCGCATCGGGCTGCTCGCACCCCTCGTCGTCGCCCGCAAGGGCTACTACACCGATCTCGCGCGCTGGGCCGCGGGGCGCGGCTACGCCCATCTGCGGGTGGACGGCGAGTTTCTGCCGACTGCCTCGTGGCCGCGGCTTTCGCGCTTCAGAGAGCACACCATCGAGTTGCCCGTTGCCGACGTGCAGGTCAAGCCCGAGAACGAGGGCGCGCTGCGCAAAGCCTTGGCGCAAGCGCTGGAAGCCGGCCGCGGCGTCGTGCATGTGCTCGGCAACCTCGACTCTCTCGCGCACGCCATGGAAAACGGCGACGCATCGCTCGCCCGCATGCCGGAAGCGGTGTTCTCGACCAAGCGCGCCTGCCCCGCGTGCGGGCGAAGTTTCGCGGAGCCCGATCCCAGGCTCTTCTCCTTCAATTCGAGGCACGGCTGGTGTGCCGAGTGTTACGGCACCGGGCTCGCACTCGACGAAGTCGGATGGAAGGAAGAGCGCAGCCGCACCGGCGCGGAAGACCACGTCCTCGACTCATGGCTCGAGTGGCTCGAAGTGGACGAGCCGTGCGCCGCCTGCAACGGCAAGCGGCTCAATCGCGATGCGCTCGCCGTGCGCTACCGCGACCTGTCGATCGCTAAGCTCACGGCGTTGCCCGTGGCGCAGGTCAAAGCTTTCTTCGATGGCGTTACGCTCGAAGGCCGCGAGGCCGAGATCGCGCGCGACATTGTCGCGGAACTGCGCTCGCGGCTCCGCTTCCTCGACGAAGTGGGCCTCTCGTATCTCGCGCTCGACCGGTCCGCGCCCACGCTTTCCGGCGGCGAAGCGCAGCGCATCCGGCTCGCCGCGCAGCTCGGCTCCAATCTGCGCGGCGTGTGCTACATCCTCGACGAACCGACCATCGGGCTTCATCCGCGCGACAACCGCGTGCTGCTCGACACGCTCGAACGCCTGCAGGCGCAGGGCAATACGCTCGTGGTCGTCGAGCACGACGAGGAGACGATACGGCGCGCGGCACACGTCATCGATCTCGGTCCCGGCGCCGGCAAGTTCGGAGGCCGCGTGATCGCGGCGGGATCCGCGGCGGATCTCATCCGGCACCCCGAGTCGCTCACCGGTAAGTTTCTTTCCGCGCCGCTCATGCACCCGCTCCACGCGCCGCGAAGCATCGGGCCTGACACGCGGTTCATTGAGGTCGGCGGCGCGAACCTGCACAATCTCAAGGACCTACGCACGCGCATTCCGCTCGGCAGGCTCGTCGCTGTCACGGGCGTTTCCGGTTCCGGCAAATCGACGCTCGCGCGTGAGGTGCTCTACCGCAACCTCGTGCAGCTGCTCGCGGAGCGCAGGAGAGGAAACGGGCGCGCCGCCAACGGCGTGACAAGGCACCGGCTCGCCGGATGCCATGAAATTGTGGGATGGGAGCACGTCGCGCGGGTGCTGGAAGTCGATCAGACGCCGATCGGCAAGACACCGCGATCCTGCCCCGCGACCTATGTCGGTTTCTGGGACCGCATCCGGCAGCTCTATGCCGAAGTGCCGGAAGCGCGCATGCGGGGCTACACGGCGGGCCGCTTCTCGTTCAATACGAAGGGTGGCCGGTGCGAGAGTTGCGAGGGGCAAGGCTTGAGAAAAATCGAGATGAGCTTTCTGCCCGACGTGCAGGTGCCGTGCGAGACGTGCCGCGGTGCGCGCTTCGATGCTGAAACGCTCGCAGTGCGCTTCAAGGAGCGCTCGATTGGAGATGTGCTCGCGATGAGCGTGGACGAAGCGGTGGAATTTTTCAGCGCGCACCCGTCGATCCATCATTGCCTCAAGCTGCTGCAGGAGGTGGGGCTCGGCTATCTCACGCTCGGCCAGCAGAGCCCGACGCTTTCAGGCGGCGAAGCGCAGCGCATCAAGCTCGTTACCGAGCTTGCGAAGGTGCGCAGCGCGCGCGCGGAAAATCACACGCTGTACGTGCTCGACGAGCCGACCGTGGGCCTCCACATGGCGGACGTCGAGAAACTGATTCACGTGCTGCACCAGCTGGTGAACGCCGGCAATACCGTCGTCGTGATCGAGCACAACCTGGACGTCATCGCCGAGTGCGATTGGATCATCGATCTCGGCCCGGAAGGCGGCGATGCGGGCGGGCGCGTGGTCGCGGAAGGCCCGGTGGAGGATCTGGTGCGTCAACATGCCGCTCGCGCACACCGCACGTGCAGCCGGAGCGCGCGCCCCGTGTCCCATACCGCTGGAGCGCTCTTCGAGTTTCTCTCAAGCCGCCGACGCGTCGCGGTGTCAGCGTAGCGGGGACGAAGCTCGCCAGATATGCGTCCCAATCGCCGGCTTAAGCCAGTACAAGGAGAACAGCATGCCTCGTCACCGACTGCACGCGCGCGCGCTCGCAGCAGCGCTCTTCGCCGCCGCCGTCGGCGCTTGCGTCGCGCCGCCGCCCGGCGAACGGCCTCGGGAAGCGGAAGCGCCACGCAAAGTGCCGGTATCCCCAGCCGATGGCCGATGGGAGCTCGTCACCTCGACATTCATCGGCGCCGGCCGCATTCCTGGCGTCCCGCGCGCGACGCTCGTTTTCGAGGAAGGGCGCCTCTCCGCGTTCAGCGGCTGCAACGGCGGTAGCGCGCCGGCCTGGCACGTCGCAGGACGGCTCGAAGTAAGCGCGTTGATCGCCACCCGGCGCGCATGCGCGGAACCGCTCGGCACGTTCGAAGCGCGGTATTTCAAGCTGCTGCAGGCGCGGCCGGTCCATCGCATCGAGGGCGACACGCTGATGCTGCTGGACGGAGAACAGAGCGCAAGATTCCGGCGGCTCCCCGAAGGGGCGCCCGGCGCCGCGCGCAAACCGTGAACGGGTAGAATCGGGCGCATGGGAGAGACCAATCGAGCATTGAACGAAACCGCGGTAGCGCGCGACCCGATCGCTCAGTTTGCGCAGTGGTATGACGAGGCGTGCGCGGTGGAAAAGCCGTTGCCGCATGCCGCGGCGCTCGCGACTTCGACCGCGGACGGCCAACCCTCGGTCCGCATGGTGCTGCTCAAGGGTTTCGATGCGCAGGGGTTCGTCTTCTTCTCGAATTACCTGAGCCGCAAAGGGCGTGAGCTGGAAGCGAACGATCGTGCCAGCCTGCTCTTCCATTGGGGCACGCTCGAGCGCCAGGTGCGCATCGAGGGCCGCGTCACGAAAGTGTCCGCGCGCGAATCCGACGACTATTTCAGAACGCGCCCGCGCGGCAGTCAGCTCTCCGCTCGTGCCTCGCCCCAGAGCGAAGTGGTTCCCGACCGCGCGGTCCTAGAGGCGCGCTACGCGGCTGCGGCGCAGGAGTTCGAAGGCGAAGTGGAACGCCCTGCGCACTGGGGCGGCTATCGTCTCGTCCCGACGGCAATCGAGTTCTGGCAGGGGCGGGCGGACCGCCTGCACGACCGAATCCTGTATCGCAGGGTGGCGGATGGGCGCTGGCGCATCGAGCGCCTCGCGCCCTAGCCGCCTTCCAGGTGAAAGCGGCTGAAGCAGCCGGCGCCGATCAGCGACCACGCGCAGCGCTTTAGCCATGATCGTGCACCGGTTCGCGCATGGAGACGAATTCTTCCGCAGCCGTTGGATGTATCCCTATCGTGGCGTCGAACTGGCGCTTCGTCGCGCCGCATTTAAGCGCAACCGCGACCCCCTGGATGATCTCCCCCGCCTCCGGGCCGATCATGTGGACGCCCAGCACGAAATTCACGTCCACCACGATTGCGCCGTTTTCCCGTAGCGTCACGCCTGCGCGCCCCAGGCCGAGCCCGCGCGTACTCGCCCGGCCGGTTGCGAGCATCACGCCGGCCAGCCTGCATTGACGCACGTGCCGCCCAGGTAGCGTTCCTCCGCGATCGCCCGCGCGTGCCCCGAAGCCGGCTGCCCAGAGCGATGCGCGTACTGCGACATGCCTTCACGCCCCCATAGTGCTCACGGCCCATCAGAATCGATGCGCTTCCCGGCACGCGCCGGCCGGACGTTCATCGCCATGCAGTGCTATCATCGTCGCCCGATGCCATGACATCGTTCTCGGGCCGCAGGCCAGCGTGATGCGTCGCGTCTCGGATCTCTTGTCCGTCCCGACCCGACAGGGCCGCCCATGACGCTCCGCTCCGCGCTGCCCCACCTCGCCATGCCGGCAACAATATTGCTCGCGGCGCATCACCTGGCGCCGCGGGTGAGCGCGCTGCCGCCTTCGCTCTCCGGGCTCGGCGACCACGGCGCGCAATTCCTGATCGTACTGGGCATCGCCGCCGGTATCGCGTTCAAGCGCGGGCGCGCGGTGTTCGCGCTGCTCACGCTCGCGGCGGCGCAGCTCGCACGGCACTCGTATCTGAATGTTGGAAGCCCACCGGCCACCGCCTATACGGCGTTTGCCCTGCTGTGCGTGCTCGTGCCATGCAATCTCGCTGCGCTGAGCGTGACGCGCGAGCGCGGTGCACTCAACCTCCACGGCTTGCAGCGCATGAGCGTACTGTTCGCCGAAATCGCCCTTGCCGCATGGATCCTGCGCGCTCACGACCGCGGTTTTGCGGCGGCCGTGTACACAACCATCGTCGATACGGACTGGTTCTCGAAGTCTCCGCTACCCCAGGTGGGACTCTTCGCCCTCGCGCTGGGCTTGGTCGTTGCTCTCGCCGTGTGGATCGTCCGGCGCTCCGCCATCGATCTCGCGCTCGGCAGCGCTATCGTCGCCTTCGGTCTCGCGGCAAACGCTGTCACTTCGCTCTATGGGTTCGAAACGTACCCGCCGCCGGCGCGCTGATCCTCACCGTGGCCGTGATGCAGGACACCTTTCGCATGGCGTTTCGCGACGAGCTGACAGCGCTACCCAGCCGTCGCGCGCTGAACGAACGGCTTTTGAGCCTCCCGCGCCGCTATGCCCTCGCCATGCTCGACGTCGACCGCTTCAAGGGCCTTAACGACCGCTTCGGGCACGACGTCGGCGATCAGGTGCTGAAAATGGTGGGCGCGCGGCTCGCTCGCATCGGAGGCGGTGGCAGAGCGTACCGCTACGGCGGTGAGGAATTCAGCGTGATCTTTCCAGGAAAATCGGCGGACGAGGCGCTGCCTCATCTCGAGGCGCTGCGCCGCGATATCGCGGGTTACCGGCTCTCACTGCGAGACACGGCGCGTGAGGATCAGCCGAAATCCGGGCGCAAGCGGCGGGGAGAAGGCGCCGCGCCGGGTCGCACGGTTTCGGTGACGATCAGCGTCGGCCTCGCGGAAAGCGATGGCCAGTCGGCGCGTCCCGAGGACGTGATTCAGGCCGCGGACCTTGCGCTCTACCGCGCGAAAAACCGTGGCCGGAACCAGGTTAGCCGTTGAGCAGGGCTGCGCCTCGCGGTGCATGCATGCTCTTCGGCGCACGGCGCACTAGACGTCGCGAGCAAGGCGTATGCCGCTGAACTGCCACCGTGCCGCCGGAGGGAAGAAGTTGCGATACGTCGGCCGGATATGCGAGCCCGGCGTCGCACAGGAGCCGCCGCGCAGCACCTGCTGATTCACCATGAACTTGCCGTTGTACTCGCCCACGGCGCCGGACGCAGGGCGATAGCCGGGGTACGGGCCGTACGCGCTCTGCGTCCATTCCCACACATCTCCGAACACCTGACTTGCGCCGTCCTCTCCCGCAGCCACGCACGGATGGAAGCGCCGCGACTCGAGCAGGTTGCCGCGCACCGGGCGTTCCGCCGCGAACGTCTCCCACTCGGCCTCGCTCGGCAGGCGCGCGCCCGCCCAACGCGCATAAGCGTCGGCCTCATAGTAACTCACGTGACACACCGGTTCGTCCGGGCACACGGGCCCGGTGCCGTGTAAAGTGAACGCGAGCCAGCTTTCGCCCTCGCGCGACCAGTAGAGCGGCGCATGCCAGCCTTGCGCCACGCGGGTGTCCCATCCCTCCGCCAGCCAAAGCTCGGGACGCTCGTAGCCGCCATCAAAGATGAAGCCGAGGTAATCGCCATTCGATACCAGGCTCGCCGCCATCTCGAACGCGCCCAGATACACGCGATGGCGCGGCGTCTCGTTGTCGAAACAGAAGCTCTTCGCGTCGTGCCCAATGTGGCGCAATCCTGCGGGCATGGAGTGCCATTGATGGTATGGCGCTAGCGATCCGCATGAAGCAGCCGCTGCGGGCCGCTCGTGATAGACCAGGCGCAGCGGATTGCGCGAGAAGAGGTGCTTCAAGTCCGTCAGCATGAGCTCCTGGTGCTGCTGCTCGTGATGAATGCCGAGTTCCATCAGGTCGGCCAGGGCGTCATAATCAGATGTCCCTTCCTCGAAGATGCGCGCCATTTCGCGGTCGACATGACGCCGATAGATGAGCACTTCGGAAAGTCCGGGGCGCGAGAGTAAGCCGCGCTCGGGCCGCGGGTGGCGCGGGCCGACGCCGACGTAATAGGAATTGAAGAGCATGCGGAATTGCGGATGAAACGGGACGTATCCCGGTGTCGCGCGTTCCAGCACGAACGTCTCGAAGAACCAGCTGGTATGCGCAAGATGCCATTTGACGGGGCTTGCGTCAGGCATGGACTGGAGCGCGCAATCTTCCGGCGACAGCGGCGCGGCAAGCCTTTCAGTCTCGGCGCGCACGGTTTCGAACCGGCCGGCGAGCTCACGCAGGCGCGACGCCGGCTCGATGCGGTCTGAGGCGCATGACGGACGCGACGTAAAGGGCATGAGGCCCCTCCTCTCAGGGTCTGGATGACGGCAGCCTAGGACTGACCGCGCAGCCGGGCTTATTGTTCCTTCTGCGGCACCACAAGATGGTATGCCGCTCTGCTCTCGCGCCGACGCCAAGCGGGCGTTTGTCCTACAGCAGGCGCAGCGCGAGCCACCAGGCGATGGCCGCGACAAAGGCCGAGCAGGGAATGGTGAGGATCCACGCCCACACGATATTTCCCGCCACGCCCCAGCGCACCGCGGAAAACTTGCGCACGGACCCCACCCCGACGATCGCGCCGGTGATGGTGTGCGTGGTCGACACCGGGATGCCGAGTCCGGTCGCGAGGAACAGGATGATCGCGCCGCCGGTCTCCGCACAAAAACCGCCCACGGGCTTGAGCTTGGTGATCCTCTGCCCCATGGTCTTGACGATGCGCCAGCCGCCAAATGCGGTGCCGAGCGCGATCGTCACGTAGCAGGCGACCACGGCCCACATCGGAATCGGATCGGCCGGTCCCAGCGTGCCGGCCGCGATCAGCAGCATCCAGATGATTCCGGCCGTCTTCTGGGCATCGTTGCCGCCATGGCCAAGGCTATAGAGCGAAGCCGAGACGAGCTGCAAGCGGCGGAACCACCGGTCCACACGCCGCGGTGTCGAGCGCATGAAGAGCGCCGAGACGATCAGCATCAGCAGCGCGCCGAAGAGGAATCCCGCAGCGGGTGAAATGAAGATGAAGGCGACCGTCTTCAGTATGCCGCTCGGCACGAGCGCCCAGGCGCCGGCCTTCGCAAGCGCCGCGCCGATGAGCCCGCCGATGAGGGCGTGCGAGGAGCTCGACGGTATGCCGTAGTACCAGGTGATGAGGTTCCAGGCAATCGCGCCGGCGAGCGCCCCGAACACCACATAATGATCGACGATCCCGGGATCGATGATGCCCTTGCCGACGGTCGTTGCGACCTTGAGCTGGAATACGAAGAGCGCGATGAAGTTGCATGCCGCCGCGAGCAGCACCGCCTGGTGCGGCTTCAGCACGCGGGTGGAGACGACCGTGGCGATCGAGTTGGCCGCGTCGTGAAACCCGTTCATGAAGTCGAACACGAGCGCGACCGCGATCAGGAACACGAGCACCTCGAAGCTCATGCGTAGGGCGCCTTTTTTCCTTGTTGTTCTTCGGCCGGGCGGATCAGGAGTTCTCCAGCACGATCCCCTGGATGATGTTCGCCACGTCCTCGCAGCGGTCGGTCACCGTTTCGAGGTGCTCGTAGATCGAGCGCAGCTTGATGAGTTCGCGCACATCGGGTTCGTCCCGGAAGAGCCGCGCGATGGCGGCGCGCATCACGTGGTCGGCTTCCGACTCGAGCCGGTCCATGTCGGCGCAAAGCGCCATCATCTGCGGGGCGTTGTCCATGTTGGAGAGCAGCACCACGGTCGCGTGCACTTTTTCGCAGCAAGCGACGCAGATGTCCGCGAGCCTCTTGGCCTCCGGCGTCGCGTGGCGCACGCCGTAGAGGAACATGAGTTGCGCCGAATCCTCGATGAGATCGAGGATGTCGTCCATCTTGGTGATGAGTTGATGGATGTCCTCGCGGTCGAGCGGCGTGATGAAGGTCTTGTGCAGGAGCTCGATCGTGGTGCGCGTCACCTTATCGGCCCGTTTTTCGACCGATTCGATGTTGTGCGCGCGGCGTTCGAGATCGTCGCCGCTCGCCATCAACGCCGCGAGCTCATGGCTTCCCTGCACGATCAGTTCCGCGTGCTCGTTGAAGAAATCGAAAAATCGACCTTCGCGTGGCAACAGGCGGCCCAGCATGTTCCCCCTCTTCGCAGCGCCGTTGCCGGGCGCCACACGGTCACGGCGTGCCGGCGCAGCGCTTGCTGTACGCTATGGAGGCCGTAAGTGTATCCGGTTTCGCGTGCCGCTCAAACCGCGCAAAGACGGTATACTCACGCACCTTTTCTGCACACTCTCAGGTGGCTGCACCGCCGACTGCGCGTCATTGGTTCGACTGGCTGCTCGCTTGGTACTTCGTGAGCGTCTGGGGTTCGGGGTTTCTCGCAACGAAAATCGGCTTGCAGCACGCAGCGCCGTTCACGTTCCTCAGCTTGCGGTTTGCCGTGGGCATTGCCTGCCTGCTTCCCATTGTCATCGTGATGCGGCCGCGTTTTCCCGCCACGCGGGCCGAATGGGGTCACGTCGTGGCAGCGGGGCTTCTCATGCACGCGGTGCATTTGAGCGGCAGCCACTACACCCAGTACCTCGGCATGTCGGCCGGCATCACCGCGCTGCTGCTCTCGGCCCAGCCGCTGGTGACCGCCCTCATCGCGGCACGCTGGATGAATGAGCCGCTCGCCGCGCGGCAATGGCTCGGCATCCTGGTCGGGCTCGGCGGCGTGACGCTCGTCGTATGGCACAAGATCGACGTGCGCGAAGCGACTGTGGGCAGCCTGATCGCGGTCACGGTCGCGCTGGCGGGCGTCACCGCAGGCACGCTCTACCAGCGCATTTTCTGCCCGCTCGTCGACCTGCGCTCGTCCTCGCTGATTCAGTTCGTGGCGACGCTGGCCGTGCTCGTCCCGCTCGCGTTCTCGATGGAAGACGTCCAGGTGCGCTGGTCGTGGAAGCTGGCTGGCGCGATCGCCTTCCTCGTGATCGGCGCGTCGATCCTGGCCGTGAGCGCGCTGCACCTGCTGATGCGGCGCGGTCAGGCGGCACGCGTGACAAGCCTCGTCTATCTCACGCCGATCTTTGCCGTGGTGCTCGAGTGGGCGATGTTCGACGTGACGCCCTCGGCGCTCAGCATAGCCGGCATTGCAACGACATGCGGCGGGGTGGCGCTCGCGGTATGGCGGCCGCAAAGCGCCGCATCGCAGCCGCTCGGCTCGGCAAGATTCAGTCGATAGCACGCGCGGTGAATCTCCACTTCGTCGTCCTGCTCACGATTCTGCTTCATCTGGCGTATGCCGGAGGCCGCGTCACGTTGCCGCTCCTCGCGTTGAGCCTCGGCGCGTCGGCGGCGGCAGTGGGCGTGATGATGTCGCTCCTCGCCGTGCTGCCCATGCTCTTCTCGGTGCGCGCAGGCCGTGCGGTGGATCGCATCGGCGCCCGGCGGCCGATGCTCGCCGGTGCGGCCGCCATGGTCTTCGCCCTGCTCCTCGCGTGCGGCGTGCCGCGGCTGGAAGTGCTGTTCGTGGTGAGTGCGCTGGCGGGCTCCGCCTTTTACCTTTTCCACATCGCCGTCAACCACGCTGCCGCCGTCATCGGCCGCCCCGAGGAACGGGCCCGCAACTTCAGCCTGCTCGCGCTCGGATTCTCGACTTCTGGCTTTCTGGGACCCATGCTGGCGGGATTTTCGATCGACGGCATCGGGCATCGCCTCACCTTCCTGCTGCTCGCCGCAAGCGCGCTCGTTGTGCTCGCCGCGATCGCGATCTGCAAAGCGGACACGCCGCGGCACGATGCGGCGGGCGCTGCCAGCGAGCGCCGGCTCGCGGACCTCCTCAAAATGCCGGTGTTGCGGCGGGTCTTCATCGTGAGCGGAATACTCTCGATGGCCTGGGACCTGTTCACCTTCGTCACGCCAATCTACGGCACGCAGATCGGCCTCTCGGCTTCCGCGATCGGCGGCATCCTCGGCGCCTTCGGCGGCGCAATCTTTGTCGTGCGTCTCATACTGCCGCTCGTCGTGCACCGGCTGAGCGAATGGAAAATGATGATCAGCGCGATGTTCGCGACCGCGGCGACACTCTGCGTTTTTCCGCTCCTCCACGAACCGGCCCTGCTCATGATTCTCGCCTTCATCCTTGGACTGGGCCTGGGCGGAGCGCAGCCGATGATCATGGCGATGCTGTACAACAAGGCGCCGGCGGGGCGCGGCAGCGAGGCCGTGGGCGTGCGCACGCTGCTCCTCAATTTCAGCCAGGCCAGCATTCCGCTGCTTTTCGGGGCGCTCGGCACCGCGTTCGGGCTCGCACCCGTGTTCTGGACGATGGCCGCGGCACTCGGTGCAGGAGGCTGGTATTCCAGCCGCCGCCGCTGAAGCGGGCACGCCAAAAAAAACCGGCGGTGCGATGTCGCGCCGCCGGCCGTCGGTGATCAGAGGTATTACTTGAGGTGCTTGTTGACGAGCTTCGTCATCTCGAACATCGACACCTGCTTCTTGCCGCCGAAAACTTCCTTCAGCTTGTCGTCAGCATTGATCATGCGCTTGTTCTTGCTGTCCTGCAGACCGTTGCGCTTGATGTAATTCCAGATTTTCTTCGTCACTTCGGTACGCGGCATTGCACTGTTGCCGATCACCGCGCCCAGCGCCGGGCTGGGCTGCATCGCTTTCATGAAAGCGGCATTCGGTTTGCGTTTCGCCCCGCTCTTCTTCTTCGTGGCGGTTTTCCTGGATTTTTTCTTTGCAGCCATCGATCGTCTCCCATTAGTGGTTCTGTGGTTTGCAGACTGGTCTCATCGCCCTGCCGTATTCGCCCTGCCTGTACCGTTGGCACGGTGAGGCAAGAATGCCGAGCCGAAATCCACTTGTCAATCTCTTTTGAGAGGGAGAAGGACTGTTTTTCGCTCTGAACGCACCCGCTGGTTGCCTGCGCATGCCGCGCCCATTTCAATCCGCCGTGCGGGCCGTGTGGATATGCCTGCGACAAGGTCGAGGCGCGTGCGATGCAGCCTGCACAAGAAGAGCAAAGGGAAATCAACAGGCTAGTCACCGCGCTTGACGCGAAGCGCGACGCCCGCGTGCTCGTTCTCACGCGGCAGTTACCTGCCTCGAGCGAGAGGTGCGCCGGGCGCCCCCCTTACTGCGGCTTCTTGAGCTTGTCGAGGAAATGCTTGCGGAACTTCGCGACTTTCGGCGCAACGACGAACTGGCAGTACGGCTGGTAAGGATTGCGTGCGTAGTACTCCTGGTGATACGCCTCCGCGCGGTAGAACGTGCTCTCGGGAACGATTTCGGTGACGATCGGATCGCGCCACACCTTCTCGGCTTCGAGCCGGGCGATCACGCGCTCTGCCGTCGTTTTCTGCTCAGGTGTGTGATAGAAGATGACTGACCGGTACTGCGGCCCCACGTCGTTGCCCTGCCGGTCGCGGGTCGTCGGGTCGTGTATCACAAAGAAGACCTGCAGGATTTCTTCGAACGTGATGCGCGAGGGATCGTACACGATCCGCACCACTTCGGCATGTCCGGTGCGACCGGAACAAACCTCTTCGTAGCTCGGGTTCGCCTGTGTGCCGCCCATATAGCCGGACTCGACCGATTCGACGCCCCGCAATCCTTCGTACACCGCCTCGAGGCACCAGAAACACCCGCCGCCGAGTGTGGCGACTTGCCGGACGCCGCTTGCTGACGGGTTCGCCTCGCCCATTCCGCTCTCCTGCGTGCGGCATTCGTGGTGCCGCCCATCCGGCAATTATAGTCGGCGGTGAGGGCGCGCATCAGTGCACCGCTCGCGCTTGAAGCGTTCGGTTTCCACCCGGGCGCCCGCGCGGTGAGGCCCGCTGTGCGGGCACTGGCGGTGTGCCGAGACCCTGAGCCTGCCACCACGGGCGGAACAGCCAGCGCTGCGCGGCGCCGAGCGGCAGATGCCGGCGTACCACCGCCCCCATGCGCTGCACGAATTCCCGGTACTCGAGCTCGGGGAACGGCTGAGCGCCGTACCAGTGCGGGGCGCCCAATCGCGAGTAAGCGAGCCGCACGTCGACGTCACGCGCACGCCTCGCACACGCGAGGATCGTCCTGTAGGTCGCGAGCCACCCCAGGCGCTTGCCGCGGTCGAGCCGCGCGAACAACCGTCTGAAAACTGCAAAGTGCGTCGACTCGTCCGCGCCCCTCTGATACAGCATGCGCCGCAACGTCGCGTCGTCCGCGGCGGTTCCGAGGCAGCGATAGAAGGCGCTCGCTTGCGCGGCAGCGACGCTGCGCACCAGCGCATCACGTGCGGACGGGCTCGCCTCGGACTGCCGGCAGACCAGCGGGCGGTAGGTCTCATAGAACGCGGTGTATGCGGCACTCCAGTCGAACTCGGGCCATGTCGTCTCGATGTAGTCGCGCGCTTCGCGGCCGTGCGCGTACTTGGTGGGCCACCAGCGCTCCTCTATCCAGCGTTGCACCTCCGGCTCGCTGGCAAAGCCTTGCAGCAGCACGGTGGCGTGCAGAGGAATCGCGGTTTCCAGGAAGGAGGCGGCGGCAAGCCCGTAGAACACGAGGCCGTTGTGGCGGGTCATTACGTGCTGGGTGGGCGGGGGCTCGCGGCGGCCTTGCTCACCGGAGCGGTTGTCTATAGTCATGGCTCCTCCTGTGGGGGTGGGAAATACGTTTTCTCCAGGCGCGCGGCGATTCTCGGTGCGCATTGCCGCGCCCGGCAAGAGGGCGGCGAAAGGTTGCCGTGCATTTGCCTGCCGGTATTATTCGGTGCTACTTTGATGCGAGCGGCTGGGGAGTCGCGCGGGAGGAGGCCATGGCAGGCGCTGCGGCGCTGATCGATGTACTGAAGCGCGAGCTGAAGGCGCGTGGCATCACCTACGCGCGGGTGGCACGCGGCCTCGACATGAGCGAGGCGAGCGTGAAGCGGATGTTCTCGCGCAGGGATTTCACGCTGAGCCGGGTCGACGCTATCTGCCGGATCGCGGGAATCGACTTCTCCGAGCTCGCGCGGGCGCTCAACCGCGAGGAAGTCCGGATCTCGCAGCTCACCTACGAGCAGGAGAAGGAAATCATCGCCAGCAAGAAGCTTTTCCTCGTCGCGGTGTGCGCGCTCAACCACGTGACTTTCGAGCAGATGGTGAACGCGTTCGAGATCACGCGCGCCGAATGCATACAGCTGCTGTCCCGCCTCGACCGACTCAAGTTCCTGGAACTCCAGCCGGGGAACCGCATCAAGCTGCTCGTGTCCCGCACCTTCTCATGGCGCCCCGATGGCCCGATCCAGCGCTTCTTCAACGAGCAGGCGCACAACGAATACTTCCGTTCGCGCTTCGATCGCACGGGCGAGTTCATGCTCGTCGTGAACGGCATGCTCACCGAATCCTCGAGCGTGAGCATGGTCGAGAAACTGAAGCGCATCGCCCACGAGTTTTCAGCCCTTCATAACGAAGACGTCGGTGCGCCGCTCGCCAAGCGCTCGGCCGTGAGCCTGCTCGTCGCGATTCGCCATTGGGAGCTGCAGGCCTTCGCCGATATGCGCCGAAAAAAAGCCGCAGCGCGTGCGGTGTAATGGGCGCGGCTGCCGCACGACCAATTCCGACACCTGGCTATCCCGAGGAGACTACGATGACCCTGATACGCATGATATTCGCCACGCTCGCCCTGGCGCTGGGCATCGCCAGCCCGGTACCGGCGCTGGCCCAGGCATCCCAAGCAGCCGCTACGCCGCCAGCGAAGGCGAAGGCCACCTTTGCCGGGGGCTGTTTCTGGTGTATGGAGGAGGCTTTTGATGCGATTCCTGGCGTGATCGCCACCGTATCCGGCTACATGGGCGGCAAGACCGGCAATCCGAGCTACGAGCAGGTTTCCACCGGACGCACCGGGCACGCCGAAGTCATCCAGATCGAGTATGACCCGAGTCGCGTGAGCTATGAAAAACTGCTCGAAGCCTTCTGGCGCAATATCGACCCGACGCAGCGCAACGGCCAGTTCTGCGACCACGGCTCGCAGTACCGCAGCGGAATCTTCTATCACAACGACGAGCAGAAGCGGCTTGCGGAAAGCTCCCGCGCGGCGCTCGTCGCGAACAAGCCGTTCAAAGGCGAGGTCGTGACGGAAATCGTACCGGCGGCGCAATTCTATCCGGCCGAGGATTACCACCAGGACTACTACACGAAAAACCCCGTGCGCTACAAGTTCTACAAGACCGGCTGCGGCCGCGCGGCGCGGTTGAAGGAGCTTTGGGGATGAGGGAGCTCAGTCCTCGGCGTGGTAGCGCGTCACGCGCTCCACCTCGTTCTTCGACCCCAGGATCACCCCCACCCTCTGGTGCAGCGCCTGCGGCTGCACGTCGAGGATGCGCTTTCGGCCGTCGGTGGCGGCACCGCCCGCCTGTTCGATGATGAACGACATGGGGTTCGCCTCGTACATGAGCCGCAGCCTGCCGTCCTTGTGCTTCGCATCGCGCGGATACATGAAGATTCCGCCGCGCGAGAGAATCCGGTAGACGTCGGCGACCATCGACGCGACCCAGCGCATGTTGAAGTCCCTGGCGCGCGGGCCGCTCTTGCCGGCGAGGCATTCGTCGATGTAGCGCCTGACGGCCGGTTCCCAGTTGCGGGCATTGGAGGCGTTGATTGCGAATTCCTGCGTATCTTCGGGAATCACGATGCGCGACTGAGTGAGGATGAACGAACCGAGTTCGCGGTCGAGCGTGAAACCGACGACACCGTTGCCCACGGTGAGGACGAGGATCGTTGCGGCTCCGTAAACCGCAAACCCGGCGGCCACCTGTCGGCTGCCCGGCTGCAGGAAGGCCCTTTCGTCGGGCTCGGTGACGCCTTCGGGACAGCGCAGCACCGAGAATATTGTCCCGACGGAAATGTTGACATCGAGATTCGAGGAGCCGTCCAGGGGGTCCATGAGCAGCAGGAATTCGCCTTTCGGATAACGGTTCGGGATCTGATAGGGCACGTCCATCTCTTCCGATACCATTGCGGCGAGTTGCCCACCCCATTCGTTCGCTTCGACCAGCACCTCGTTCGCGATGACATCGAGCTTCTTCTGCGCCTCACCCTGCACGTTGTGCGTGCCGACCGCGTCGCCCACCCCGGTAAGCGGCCCTTTGCTGACAGCGTGGCTGATCGCTTTGCAGGCGCGTGCGATGATCTCGATCAGGAGGCGCAGCTCGGGCGACACGCTCCCGTGGTTACGCTGCTGTTCGATGAGATACTGGGTGAGGGTGACGCGATGCATGGATAATCTCCTGGTGAAGCGGATGGGAGCGGGAATTATGCTTCTTCCGCCTGTCCTTTGCATCTCCACATGAGCGAAAGTCGCGCATGAAGCGGCTGGTGCTCCTCGGTGGCGGGCATAGCCATGTGGAAGTGATCCGGCGCTTCGCCGCTTCCCCGCCTGAAGAGACGCGCGTGGTGCTCGTGAGCACGGAGCCGCAGATGGTGTACTCCGGAATGCTGCCCGGATTCGTCGCCGGTCATTACAGCTTTTCGGACTGCCACATCGAGCTCGGTCCGCTGTGCCGGGCGGCGCGTGTCGAATTTCGGCGCGCGAGCGCTGTGGACATCGATCCCGCGGCGCGCGTCGTGCGCTGCAGCGACGGCGCGCACCTCCACTATGACGTCCTTTCAGTCAACATCGGCGCGACGCCGCAGCGCGACGCGATATCCGGGGCGCGCGATCTCAGCGTGCCGGTGAAACCGCTGACGCGATTCGTAGCCTCATGGCACGGCATCGCGGAAGACGTTCGGAGCTCCAATGCTCCTTTCGCATTGGCGATCGTGGGCGCCGGTGCCGGCGGCGTCGAGCTTGCTCTCGCCATGCAGCACGCGTTGTGCCCGGTGCACAAACGTGACCATCGCATCGCGCTTCATCTGCTGACCGATATGCCGACCATCCTTCCGGATCACGCGGCCCCGGTTCGTCGCAAGCTTGAACGCATCCTGCGCGAGCGCGGCATATACGTGCACACAGGCGATCGCGTGACCTCGATCCGGCCGGGCTTGCTGCAACGCGAGCACGGTGCGCCCCTTCCGGTCCGGCATGCGCTCCTCACCACGAACGCAGCCGCGCCGGCATGGCTGGCGCACACGGGACTGAACACCGATGACCGCGGCTTTATCCTCGTCAACGAGGCATTACAGTCGCATTCGCATCCGCAGGTCTTTGCGGCCGGCGATGTCGCGAGCATCGAGCCTCATGCATTGCCCAAGTCCGGGGTGTACGCCGTGCGCCAGGGGCCGCCGCTCGCGGAAAACCTGCGGCGCGCGCTCGCCTCCCGGCCGCTCGTCGCCTACTCGCCACAGCGCAGCACGCTGGCACTGATCAGCACCGGCAACCGCTATGCCGTCGCTTCGTGGCGCGGCCTGGCGCTCGAGGGAAAATGGGTCTGGCGCTGGAAGGATCGCATCGATCGGCGTTTCATCGCGAAATACCGAATCGGCAACCTGTGAGCGCGGGAGTCGCGTGCCGTCTTACCGGATGGTGACCCGGGCGAACTTCCGTTTGCCGACCTGGAGCACCGCGGTGCGCCCTCGCGGCAGGCGGAGCGCCTTGTCGGTGACCTTTACGCCGTCCAGCTTGACGCCGCCCTGCTCGACGAGCCGCAGCGCTTCGGACGTGCTCGGCGCGAGTTGTGCCTGTTTCAACACTTGCGGCAGCGGCACGCCGCTTTCATCGGCCGCGAACGTGAACTCG
>CAMPGR010000001.1 GCA_946885605.1 uncultured Pseudomonadota bacterium | reverse complement strand
CTGCGAGGCGGAAAGCATGCTGTCGGGAACATCTGACATTCACTGTCAGGCTTTTCCTGACACTGAACGCCAACATGCGGAACGAGCCCGCAGCCGGGAGTGGTCCCGGCACGGGCGATACTGCTCTCTACTTCCTGGACTTCCGCGACCCGGTGGACTTGCGCGAGGCCGACTTACGCGAAGCGGATTTCCGCGAAGACGACTTGCGGGCGGTGGACTTGCGGGACGATGACTTGCGCGATGATGACTTGCGGGAAGCCGACTTGCGCGGCGGGACTTTCGCGCCGGCGCGACGCGCCTCGGAAAGCCCGATCGCGATCGCCTGTTTGCGGCTCTTCACTTTCCTGCCCGCACGGCCGCTCTTCAAGGAGCCGCGCTTTCGCTCGTGCATCACCTCGCGGACTTTCTCGGATGCTTTCCTGCCGTACTTGGCCATGATCGCCTCCTCTTATGCAAAAAGAATGGGAGGCCGAAACGGCATGGAAAGTTCCAAATGCCGGTTTCTAAAGGGTTATGACGATTGGGATGACGGGTCGCGACGAGTCACCTCTTGCGCCGCCCACGCGATCACGTTTTGCAGGCGCGGCGGCGCGAGCAGACGCGCTTCGTCCAGGCCAACCCAACGAAATTCGTGATGCTCGGGACGTCCCAGCTCCGCGCTCACTGGAAGAGAAACATCACCCTCGGGTGATTCGGCGAGATAGTAACGCGCAACCTTTCCTCGATAGGGAGCGGTTTCGCAATAGCCTTCACCCCACGGCATCGCAAGCCCCGAGAGGCCTGTTTCCTCCTCCACTTCGCGGCGCGCGGCAGCAAGCGGGTCCTCGCCCGGCTCGACCTCGCCTTTCGGAAAATCCCAGTTGCGATACGCGCGCAGCATGAGCCATCGCCAATCGCCGTCGAAGCGGCGCAACACGACCATTCCCGCCGCGAGCCGGTTCGTCATCCGCGCGACGGGAATGCGCTAGGCGCTGACGCGTTGCGGAGCAGAGAGCGGGTCAAAGTCCTCCCATTTGCCATTGCGCCACGTCCCTTCGGCGCGCTCGATGTCGCGCGCGCCATGGCGCTTCAGAACCTCTATCGCGCGTTGCTCGGGCACGCGCTCCGAGATCCGCACCGCGACCACCATCCCCGCGTGGCGAGGCTCGGGCGTCTTCGCTTCACCCGCTTCGCGCTCCGCCTCTTTCCCGCTCTTGCTGAGCGCGCCCGCGAGCGCTCCGGTATATGCCCCAACACCCAACCCCGCAAGCGCCGCTATCGGCCCGAGCGCCGCCGTGCCGGCCGCCGCAGCCGCGCCGGCGGCAAGTCCTGCCGCCCCGCCCACGGCTGCGCCCTTCGCCGCCCCGGTATCGCTTTGCCGTGACCCGGGTGATTCCGCGCGGTCACCGCCTACCGGAAAGGTTGCATGCTGGCCCGGCGGGTTGAGAAAAAACACGCAGACCTGGTCCGGCGCAACGCCGCTGCGCACCAACTCCTGCACCGCCTCGGTTGCCCGCGTGTTGTCCTCGAAATTGCCCGCGATGATGGTATCCGCCATGTGCTGGTCTCCGGAAAGTTGTTCATCCCGGTCAGACAGCGACCGCGGCGCAGCGATCAGTCGATTCTTCGAAAGCGGGCGGCCGAGCGCCGGCTAGACGGGAACCGGTTCCGGCGCCTCGGTGAGGGCCGTCTCGAGCGCTTCGTCCACGGTTTCGATCCACACGAAGTTCAACTTTTCGCGTGCTTCCTGCGGAATCTCGTCGAACTCCTTGATGTTGCGCTTGGGCAGCATGACCGTGCGGATGCCGGCGCGCAGCGCCGCCAGCACTTTCTCCTTCACCCCGCCGATCGGCAACACCAGCCCGCGCAGGCTGATTTCGCCCGTCATCGCGACATCGCTGCGCACGATCCGTCCGGTGAGCAGCGACGAGAGTGCGACGAACATCGCGACACCGGCGCTCGGCCCGTCCTTCGGCGTCGCACCCGCCGGTACGTGGATGTGTATGTCGGACTTCTCCAGCACTTCTTCCTTCACGCCGAGCCTCTGTGCCCGTGCTTTCACGAGCGAAAGCGCAGCCTGCGCGCTTTCCTTCATGACATCACCGAGCTGCCCGGTGAGAATGAGCTTTCCTTTGCCCGGCATGCGCGTCGCCTCGACGAAGAGGATATCGCCACCGACCGGCGTCCAGGCAAGCCCGGTCGCAACGCCCGGAATCCCGGCACGCATCGCCACTTCCGACTCGAAGCGGCGCGGGCCGAGGATCGCAGGCAGGTCCTCGGGGCGGATCCTCACCCTATCGACCTGGCCTTCGGCGATGCGCACCGCGACGTTGCGGCACACTGCGCCGATCTCGCGCTCGAGGTTGCGCACGCCCGCCTCACGCGTGTAATCCCGCACGATCGTGGCGAGCGCTTCGTCGTCGAACTCGAGCTGCTCGGGAGAAAGGCCGTTGGCGGCGAGCTGCCGGCTCACGAGGTAACGGCGTGCGATCTGGATCTTTTCCTGCTCGGTGTAACCGGGAAGCTGGATCACTTCCATGCGGTCGCGCAGCGGACCCGGGATCGTGTCGAGCACGTTCGCAGTGCAGATGAACATCATGCGCGAAAGGTCGAACGGCACGCCGAGGTAGTTGTCGCGGAAGCTCGAGTTCTGCTCCGGGTCCAGCACTTCGAGGAGCGCGGAGGCCGGGTCGCCGTGAAAGCCGCCGGCGCCGAGCTTGTCCACTTCGTCGAGCATCAACACGCCGTTGCGCGTGCCGAGCTTGCGGACGCTCTGGATGATGTTCCCCGGAAGGGCGCCGATATAGGTGCGGCGATGGCCCCGAATCTCCGCTTCGTCGTGCACGCCGCCCAGGCTCACGCGCGCGAACTTGCGTCCCGTCGCACGCGCGATGCTCTGCCCGAGCGAGGTTTTTCCCACGCCCGGAGGACCCACGAAACACAGAATCGGGCTTTTGCCCTCCGGGTTCAACTTGCGCACGGCGAGATATTCGAGGATGCGCTTCTTGATCTTTTCGAGACCATAGTGATCCTCGTCGAGGATGCGGCGCGCCTCCGCGATATCGATCCTCTCCTCGCCTTCGACGCTCCACGGCAGCTCGATCAGCCATTCGAGATACGTGCGCACCATCGAGTGCTCCGCCGCGGCCTCCGGCATGCGCTCGAGGCGCTTCAGCTCCTTGAGCGCCTGCTTCTCGACCTCTTCGGGCATCTTCGCTTCGATGATCGCCTTTTCGAGCTCGGCGATCTCGGCTGCGTTATCGTCGCCTTCACCCAGTTCCTTCTGGATCGTGCGCATCTGCTCGCGCAGCAAGTGGCGGCGCCCCTGCTCGTCGATCGATTCCTTCGTGCGCTCGTTGAGCTCGCGCGAAAGGCGCAGCACCTCGACCCGGTGCGAGAGCACTTCCAGCAGCTTGTCGAGCCGCGCTTTCAGATCGAACATCTCGAGGAGCTGCTGCTTCTCCTCTGGCGGCAACTCGACGAACCCGGCGATGAAATCGGCGAGCCGCGCGGGCGATTTCACGCTGCGGAGCGCGGCGATCATCTCTTCCGGCGCCTGGGGCAGGAGTTGCAGGATCTCGATGGCGCGCTCCATCAGGTTGTGCGCACGCGCCTCGATCTCCGGATCGGTGGTTTCGATCTCGTCGATGAACTGCACGCGCGCCACCGGAAACGGATAGCCCTCCAGAAACTGGAGCACCCGGAAACGCCTCTCGCCCTGGCAGATCATGTGATGCGTGCCGTCCGGGGCGGTCACGTAACGCAGCACGTTTGCCGAGGTGCCGACCCAGTGCAGGTCATTGGGACCCGGCTCGTCGGCCTCGGGCCTTCTTTGCAGAAGCACGCCGATCGGACGCTGTGTGCGTACCGCCTCCTGCGCCGCCGCGCGCGAGCGCGGCCGCCCGATGGTGATGGGCAGCACGACCCCCGGAAAGAGCACGAGGTTGCGCACGGGCAGGATGATGAGGGCGTCGTGCGGCAGCGGGCGCGACGTGCCTTCGCGTGGCCCGTGCGGTGCGGTCGCGGGTGCGCCTTCCGAGGTATGCACTGCGTCCGCATTCGCCGGGGTGACGTTGTAATCGCTCATTTAGGTCTCAGTTCAATTTGCGCAATATCAGGGTGAGGCAGCCGTCGCTGAACTGGCGGCTGCGCGGTTCGTAGCGTCCTGCGGGGAGCTGGATCAGCCGCTCGAAGTAGCCGTATGGAATCTCGAGCCGGTGCACCTCGCACCCGGGTCCGCCGAACGGTATGCGGCTCTCGGCGCGGATCACAATCGTCCCCGCATCATCGAGCGTCACATCCATGCGATCCGGACTTACGCCGGGAAGCGCTGTCACGATGATGATTTCGTCTTCGTCCTCGAAGACATCGACCGGAGGCTCCCACACGGGCCGCGCCTGTGAGGATGCAGTGAGCCGGAAGAACCGGCGATGCAGGCGTTCCGCTTCTTCAAGCAAGGTGCACGCTTCCTCCCACATCCAGCTCGCTGGACTACGGCGTGGCATATTGGTTTCCGGGGATAGTCATTCGAGTCAAATGAGGCTGAATCGGGCCAATTCAAGCTCCCGCCTACCGCCACCTTCCCGGTATCCGGCACTGCAGGCTCTGCAATCGAGCTTCGAGGTCGCGTATGCGCTGGAGCAGTGCGAGCACGAGCGCCGACGGGTCGAGCTCAAAATCGTCGCGCAGCCGGCACCCGGCACGCGCCGTGAAGAGCGACTGCGCCTTGAACACGGGGCTCGAAGCGTCGGGATTCGACGGGGCCAGCGCTTCGTACTCGATGAGCTCCTCGAGCTCGGGCATCGAGAGACCCGAACAGTTCGGCAAGTTCGGCAAGCGAAAATTCCTCGCGCTCGTCCAGCCCGATGCTTCGGTCAGCTCGATTCTCACTTGGTTGCCTCGTGTTGAAAGTGCGTGCGTGGATCGAACGCCGAAGCGCCGGCAAGCTCGCTGAAGAGCGCCCGCTCGCGCGCGCTTGGCGCTTCCGGAACAACGATTTGCACGATGGCGTAGAGATCGCCCTCGCCGCCTCCCGGCCGCGGAAGGCCGCGCCGCGCGAGGCGCAGCCGCTGCCCGGCTTGCGTGCCCGGCGGGATTTTGAGCCGCACCGGACCGCTCAAGGTGGGCACTTCCACGCTCGCACCGAGCACGGCTTCCCACGGCGCGAGCGGCAGGTCGAGATAGAGGTCGTGCCCGTCCGGACGAAAGAGCGGATGGGGGCGCAGCGCGATATGGATATACAGATCGCCGTCGCGACCGCCGTGCATGCCTTTGCCGCCCTTCCGCGGCACGCGGAGGCGCTGGCCGTGGGTCGCCCCTTTGGCGATGCGGACCTTGAGGCTGCGCTGGGCGCGGCGCGGCAGCCCGCGCTCATCGCGCTCCACGACGCTCAGATTCACGTCGACCTCGGTGCCGCGCGCCGCCTCCTCGAGCGTGAGCTCGGCCGTCACCTCGTAGTCTTCGCCGGGTATCGGTATGGCGGCGCCGGCGGCGCGTCCACGGCGCCGGCCGGTCAGCCCGGCGAAAAGGTCCGAGAGATCGAGGTCTTCGAACTCCACGTCGCCCGCGCCGAAATGGGTATCGAACTGCTGCTCCCAGCCGGGCGGGGGACGGAACTCCTGGCCTGCCTGATAGCTGCCGAGCCGGTCGTAGGCCGCGCGCTTCTCCGCGTCCTTCAACGTCTCGTACGCCTCGCCGAGCTCCTTGAATTTCTCCTCGGCGCGGGGCTCCTTCGAGACATCGGGGTGGTACTTGCGCGCGAGCCTCCGATAAGCCTTCTTGATGTCATCGGTGCTCGCATCGCGCGCGAGCCCAAGAATCTTATAGTAGTCCTTGTATTTCATCGCTCTCTCTACATAGACCGCCGGGAAGCGTCTCGATGCGCCGGTTCGATTGACGCGCGTCGCGCCGCACGGCATGGCCGTTCGAAAGGACGCTCGCGATCGCCGCCGTCTCCGCGGTAAAGCGCCGGGCAGGATGAAAAAAATTCTCCGGGCGCGCGCGGGAAACCGACGGTTGCCCGCCGGTCCAAGGATTGTGTGCTTCTTTCACGTCTCTCACATCCCTTCCAGGAGCATCGAAAATGAAAGCAGTCGTATTTCATGGCGTCGGGGATATCCGGCTCGATGACGTCCCCGAGCCGCGCCTCGAGCAGCCGACAGACGCCTTGGTGCGCATCACGGCGAGCGCGGTGTGCGGCACGGACCTGCACATGATCCGCGGCACGATGCCCGGGATGAAGCCCGGCACGATACTCGGCCACGAAGGTGTGGGCATCGTCGAGGAAGTCGGGGCCGATGTGCGCAACATCAGAAAAGGCGACCGCGTGGTGATCCCCTCCACGATCGCCTGCGGCTATTGCGTCTACTGCCGCGCCGGGTACCACTCCCAATGCGACAACGCGAATCCCAACGGCCGCCTGGCAGGCACCGCTTTCTTCGGCGGGCCGCAATCCACCGGGCCGTTCAACGGCCTGCAGGCGGAATACGCGCGCGTGCCCTTTGCCGCAACCGGGCTCGTCAAGCTGCCCGACGAGATCGACGACGATAGCGCCATCATGCTCTCCGATATCTTCCCTACCGGTTATTTCGGGGCGGATCTCGCCGAGATCAAGGACGGCGACACGGTGGCCGTGTTCGGCTGCGGACCGGTCGGGCAGTTCGCGATCGCGAGCGCAAAGCTGCTGGGTGCCGGACGCATCTACGCGATCGACTTCGTGAACTCGCGTCTCGAGATGGCGCGCGAGCAGGGCGCGGAAGTCATCAACTTCGACGAGGAGGATCCGGTCGACACGCTCATGCGTCTTACGGGCGGCATTGGCGTGGACCGCGCGATCGATGCGGTGGGCGTCGATGCCGAGGCCCCGCACCGCGGCCCTGCAGCCAAGCAGGCCGAGCGGCAGAAGCAGCAGGCGGAGCAGGAGCTGAAGCAGATCGCGCCCGAGATTCATCCCAAGGGCGACCTGTGGCGCCCGGGCAATGCGCCGTCGCAGGCGGTGACCTGGGCGGTCGCCGGCCTCGCCAAGGCGGGAACGCTTTCCGTCATCGGCGTCTATCCGCAGACCGACCGGTTCTTTCCGCTCGGCGTGGCGACCAACAAGAACCTGACGATGAAAGCCGGCAACTGCCATCACCGCGCCTACATTCCGACGCTCGTGGAGCTCGTGCAGGCCGGCGTCATAGATCCGGCGACCATACTCACTCAGGCGCAGCCGCTCACTTCGGCAATCGAGGCATACGCCGCGTTCGACCGCCGCGAGCCGGGCTGGCTGAAGGTGAAGCTCGAGCCGCCTCAACAGCAGCGCAAGGCGGCGTAACGCGTTCAGGATTTTCTGGAGACAGACCATGAACCCGCAGGTGGAACGCTGCGTGCGCGATTGCCTCGACTGCCATGCCGTTTGCATCGATATGGCGATGAACCACTGCCTCGAGCACGGCGGAAGGCATGTCGCACCCCCGCATTTAAGGCTCATGATGAATTGCGCGGATTTGTGCGGCACGGCTGCCGATTTCATGTTGAGCAGCTCGCAGCTGTATGGCGAGGTGTGCGCGGTGTGCGCGACGGTATGCGAAGCCTGCGCGCGCAGCTGTGCGGATGTCGGCGGCATGGAGCGATGCGTGGAAGCGTGCCGCCGCTGCGCGGAGAGTTGCCGCGAGATGTCCGCGACAGGGCGGCAACCCGCGGAAGTGCTGCCGATGTAAAGCGGGCCGTTCCGGCTTCGTCAAGGGTGTGCCGGCGTCGCGGTGATTCGCGTGAGCGCGTTCACGATGAGGGCGCGCATCAGCGGAACCTTCCATCCGTTATGACGGAGCGGCATCGCTCCTTCGAGCGCCACATCGGCTGCGCGTTGAAAGAGCGCTTCTCGCACTTCGCCGGAGGTCAATTCCTCCTCCGCCGCTTGCACGCGCCACGCGATCGGCGCGACGCCGCTCAGGACAAGCCGCGCGAATTCGATCCGGCGCTCGTCCGCACCGAATCGCACGAGCGCCGCGACGCCCGCGAGCGCGAACGAAAACGCCGAGCGATCCATGGCTTTCAGGTACACGCTCCGTGTGGCAGCGTCGGGCAGCGGCAGGCGAATGGAAACGATGAGATCGTTGTCTCCGAGCGTCGTCTCGGTGCGCCTTCGCGGCTGCGGCAGCGCGTAAAGCTCGTCCATCGTGAGGGTCCTTTGTCCCAGCGGCCCCGCTACCGTGACCATCGCATCGAGCGCGAGGAGCGCGGGCGCGAGATCCGAGGGATGCACCGTCACGCAGTGCGTGCCGCCGAACAAGGCGTGCTGCCGGTTTTCGCCCTCGCGTGCGGGACATGTCTCGCCGCCTTTGAGCCAGCAGCCGACGTGACGATTGCGGAAGTACCAGCACCGGGGACGCTGCAGCAGGTTGCCGCCCAGTGTGGCCATGTTCCTGAGCTGGGGCGATGCGGCGGCTTCGGCGGCTAGCGCAAGCGCGGTGTAGCTGCGCCTGATGAGCACGTCCGCTGCGATATCAGTGAGGACGGCGCCCGCACCGATGAGGGTCGCGTCCCGTGCCTTTTCGATGCGGCTCGGTAGGAGCGGCCGCACCGCGACGAGACGCTCCGGCGCTGAGAGGCCCGCTTTCATGAGCGTGAGGAGATCGGTGCCGCCCGCGAGCGGTCGCGCCGTGCGGCTGAGACTCGAGATCGCCTCTTCGATCGTCGGCGGAGCGGCGTAGGAGAAGGGCCTCATCGCAAGAGTGCCTCGCGCCTGCAGGGCAGATCGCGCAGCCGCACCCCGACCGCGTCGAAAATCGCGTTGGCCACGGCAGCGGCGGTGGGAATGATGGGCGGCTCACCGACGCCCTTCGCACCGGTTTCGTTTGCATCCCAGTCGGGCATGCTCTCCATCGCGTCGATAAAGTGCGGCGCGTCGGGCGCGCTTTGCACCTTGTATTCCTCGAGGTTCGCGTTGAGCACGACACCGAGCGCGGCGTCCACGACGCGCGTCTCGGTGAGCGCGTAGCCGAGACCCTGCGTAATGCCGCCGATCACCTGACTCTCGACGAGAAGCGGGTTCACGATGCGGCCGCAATCGTGTGATGCCGCAACGCGCACGACGTGGATTTCTCCGGTGGCCGTGTTGACTTCAACCTCGACGCACTGGGCACCGCACGTGCGGATCGACATATCGCTGCGGTTCCTGCGCCGCTCGGCGCGCGCACTTCCGGTTATCCTTGCTTGCGCCGCCGCCTCGCGCACCGCCGGAGCCAGTGTCGCAAGCGTCGCGCTGCCGGCGCTCGTCGGCGCATAAAGCCCGCTTTGGGTATCGCCGAGCGCGACGCTCACCCGATGGACCGGGATACCCAGCACTTCGGCCGCGATTTGCGCGAGCGCGGTGCGCGTGCCGGTGCCGATATCCTGCGTGCCGGTCGACACGCGCGCGCTTCCGTCGTCGTACATCTCCACCCAGACTTCAGCGGGCGGAAAACCTTTCCCGCCCGGCCAGTCGTGCGCGGCAAAGCCGACCCCGCGCTTTATGTTGCTCCCGCTCACCGGCGCGCGTCCCTTGCCCCATTCCATGGCGGTCGCGACGCGCTCGTAACAGCGCCGCAGGCTGTCGACATTGGTGTACGGCTTGTTCTTGAGCTGGTCGTGCGTCGCGTAATTGCGCAACCGCAGTTCGATCGCGTCCATGCCGAGGGCGTGCGCAAGCTCATCCATCGCCGATTCCAGCGCGAAGTTCGCTTCGGCATGGCCGGGAGCACGGAAGGCGATGGCGGGCCCCGTGTTGGTGCGCACGGGCACCTGCTCGGCGTGCACATCGGGGCAGCGGTAGAGCGTGAGATAAGTGCCGATCACGTCGCTGTCCTCGCCGCCGACGGAATACGCGCCGATCTGCACCAGCGCCCGCACGTCGATCGCGGTGAGCGTGCCATCGCGCCTCGCGCCGAGTCGCACGCGCTGGCGAGTCGCGTTGCGGTTTCCCGCAGCGAGGTTTTCCGATTCGCGGTCGAGCATGAGCTGCACCGGCCGTGCCGACTCCTTCGCGAGCAGCGCCGCGATCACGCTATGCTTCCACGCGATCTGCTTCGCGCCGAAACCTCCACCCATGTGCTGCGTGATGACGCGCACCGCGTCCTCCACGAGGTTGAGCTTCTCCGCCACCGTCCTGCGCACGGCATAGATGCCCTGCGTCGACTCGTAGAGCACGAGCGTTTCGCCCTCCCAGACCGCGGTGCACCCGTGAGGCTCGAGCGCGTTGTGCAACGCGCACTGCGTGGTATAGAGGGCATCGATCACGACATCCGCCTCGCGCAGTCCGCGGGCCGCATCCCCGCGCGCTTCGACGACGGGTTCTCCGCGCATCCCCGCATCGATGGTGACGGCGAAGGGCAAAGGCTCGTATTCGACATCGATCGCAAGAAGCGCCTCTTCGGCGAGCTCCTCGGATTCCGCGGCGACCGCGGCCACTTCATCCCCGTTGAAGCGAAGGGTGCGATCGAAAAGGCGCGTGTTTTCGTACCAGTCTATTTCCGGCGCATTGGCGATCGAGAGCACGGCGTGTACGCCCGGCAGCGATTGGGCGCGCGTCATGTCGATGCGCGAGATCCGCGCATGGGGCAGCGGGCTTCTCAGCACGCGCGCATAGAGCTGTCCCGGCAGCCGCACGTCCGAGGAATACTCCGCGCGCCCGGTCACTTTTTCGCCGCCCTCGAGCCGCGGGTGCGGCTCGCCGGTCACGGCGCGCTGCGCTTCGCGCTTCATCGCCGTCCCGCGGCGAGGCGCGCCGCGCGCATGATGTTGCGATACGCGCCGCAGCGACAGAGGTTTCCGGACACCGCGCGTGCGATCTGCTCGTCGCTCGGCTCGCGAACTTCGTTGAGCAGCGCCTTGACGCTCAGGATCTGGCCCGGCGTGCAGTAGCCGCACTGGAACGCGTCGGCTTCGATGAACGCGTGCTGCACCGGATCGAGCACGCCGTCCCGTGCGAGCCCTTCGATGGTCGTCACGGCGCGACCGGCGCATTCGACGGCGAGCGCGAGACAGGCATATATCGCGCGGCCGTCCATGAGGACCGTGCAGGCGCCGCAGTTACCCATGTCGCAGCCCTTCTTCGCTCCGGTCAACTCGAGATCGTGCCGCAGCGCATCGAGCAGCGTTCGGCGCGGCTCGACCTCGATGGCGCGCTCGACGCCGTTCACACGAAGGACGAGGGCATGCAGTGACATGGCCGTGGATGATGAGGGGGACATCTTTTGGATCGCCCCCCGGCACGGGGAGTTCCGGCGCCCGGTGCGAACCTCCTGCGCGGCGCGCGGTTCAAACCTTCAGTTTTACGCGATACCGAGGATCATCGTGAGCGGACGGTTGCTGACGTACAGGACGTGGCGCGGTTACCGCCGCGCCCATTTTCCCGGTGCAAGCTGGGCGGTGGAAGGCGACATCCTGCACGCGCTTCCCGTGAAGGATTGCGTGAGCCTGATCACCCGCGATATTTACGGAGATTTCGACCTGAGCTTTCACTGGCGCCTGCCGCTCGGCGGCAATTCCGGCGTGTTCTACCATGTGTCCGAAGAGCTCGATGCGCCGTGGAAGAGCGGACCCGAGATGCAACTCCTCGACAACGCCGGGCACCCCGACGGGCAGGTGCCCGAGACATCATGCGGGGCGCTCTACGCGCTCGAGGCGCCGCACGACGTGCCGCCCTGCCCGCCGGGTCTCTTCAACGTGGCGCGCGTGAGCGTGCGCGGCCCGCGCGTCGAGCACTGGCTGAACGGCGTACGCGTGCTCGGCTGCGACCTGGAGGACGAGCGCTTGCGCGCGAAGCTCGCGCAAACGAAGTTCCGCGACTTTCCGGAGTTCGCCCGCGCGGCGGAAGGGCACATCGTGCTCCAGCACCACGGCACCGAGGCGTGGTTTCACAACATCCGCGTCGAGCTTCCGGACTGATCGCGCGCCCCACGCGAACGGGTTGCTCCGGCGCTTTTCTCAGGCGGTCTCCGTCATGCGGGCTTCGGCGAGTGTCGCCTCCTCGTGCCAGCGGCGCACGCATGCGAGATGCTGCCGTTCCTCCTGCCAACGCGGCCCTCGAGCTGCCGCGTCATGTCATCCTGCCCCATTTCCCTGGCTAAGGCGATCAGCTCCTCCCCGCCCGCGTTATCGGCAAGCTCGGCGACGAGGATCGCGTGGAGCGACTGATCGACCGTCGTCTTCGGGTCGCTCACGACTTGCAGCAAGCCGATCGATTCGACGCCGGTGACATCGGCACACGGCGTTTGCACACCATGCGATATCTCAGTGAACCGCTCGCGTACTCGTCGCAACGACGAGCAGCAAGTCTTACAACGGCGATGCAGCTTTTACAGAGGGCGGGCTTCGCGCGGCGCCGACGCGAGCACGACTGCGGCGTGACCCGGAATTCGCCACCCTTCTTCCGTGTCGAGCGGCGGAGTCCCGCTTCCGCCATAGCGCGGATCCTCGCTCGACCAGAGCGTCTTCCACGCGCGGTCGGGCGGAGGGGCGAGGAGCGGTTGCGGTGCGGGTGCGAAGTGGATGTCGCGGCCGAAGTTCACCAGGAGCAGCCGGTCCGCGTGGTCCGCAGCGAAGAAGCGCAGGACGAGCGCTTCCTCGCCCAGCACCGCGCCGTCGATCGCGCCGGCGCCCTGCGCACGAAAGACCGGGTCTTCGCGCCGCAGCTCGAGGAGATCGCGGTGGAGCGCGTACGCCGCGGCGTGGCGCCGGCGCTCCTCGAAATCGAGCTTGCACCGCTCGAAGTTCGCCACATCTCCCGGGTCGGGAAGCCGCGCCTGCGCCTCGGGTGTCGCGAGGCTCCGGAACTGGGCCACGAACTGGGCACGGCCTTTCTTTACCGATGCGGCGAGATCCGGCTTGTGGTCCGCGAAATACAAAAACGGGCTCGAAGCGGCGAACTCCTGTCCCTGGAAGAGCATCGGCGTCCCCGGTGCGAGCAGCAGCAGCGCGGTGATCGCGCGATAGCGCCCGGGGCTCGTCAGGCAATGCGCGCGCACGCCGAAGCCCGAATTCGCGATCTGATCGTGGTTCTGGATGTAGTTGACGAACGCGGCGGGCCGGATGTCGAGCGCCGGGGTGCCGCGCCGCTTCTTCTGCCACACGTAGTGCTGCCCCTGGTAAAGATACCCCCATTTCACCGTGGAGATGAGCTCCTGCGGCGTACCGAGGTAATCGGTGTAATAGCCCTCGTTTCGCCCGGTCAGCGCGACCATCGCAGTATGGTGGAAATCGTCGTTCCAGAGGGCGTCCATGCCATGACCGCCATCGCTAACGGGCCGCACGAGAGCCGTGTGCTGCGGCTCGTTCTCCGCGATCACCAGCGTCCCGCGTCCGCGCGCCGCGCTTCTGACCCGCGCGGTGATTTCGCGCAGCACGTGGACCTTGGAAGCATCGAACACCTGCTGCGTCGCGTCGAGGCGCAACCCGTCCATGTGAAACTCGTCCACCCAGTACCCGGCGTTGGACACGAAGAACTCACGTACCGGGCCGCTGCACTCGCCGTCGAAGTCGAGCGGCTCGCCCCACTCGTTGTCATAGCGGTCGGTGAAGTAGTACGGCGAGTACGCCCTGAAATAACTGCCGTCCGGGCCGACGTGGTTGTAGACGACGTCGAGTATCACCGCGAGGCCGACCGCGTGGGCCCGGTCGACGAAGCGGCGCAGATCGTCGGGGCGGCCGTACACCCGTGTCGGCGCATACAGATCCACGCCATCGTAGCCCCAGCCATAGCGCCCCGGAAATTCGGCGACGGGCATCATTTCGATCGCGGTGATGCCGAGCGCCGCGAGCTCTTCGAGCTCGCGCGATGCCGCTTCCCATGTGCCAGCCCGGGTGAAGGTTCCCACGTGCATCTCGTAGATCACCTGCCCTTCGAGGCTCACGCCGTGCCAGGCGTCGTCGGCCCAGCGAAAGGCGCCGGGATCCACGACTTCGGATGCGCCATGCGGGCCTTCGGGCTGAAAACGCGAAGCAGGGTCGGGAAGCGCGTTCCCGCCGTCGAGGCGGTAGCGATACCGGGTGCCCGCTTGCGCGTCCGCGACGCGCCCGGAAAAATATCCGCCGGCCTCGGGTTCGAGTGGCCGCGCGAGCGGTTGTCCGCCGCGCACCGACTCCAATACCACCTCTACGCGCTTCGCGCGCGGCGCCCACACCCGGAAGTGCACGCTTCCCGTGGGTTGGATTTCCGCTCCCACCGGAAGCCGTCGTGATATGCGATTCATGTCCATGCTTCCGGGATGCGGAAAGACACTCATACGAGCGCTACGTCGCGGCGTTTGTTCCTCGCGCCGCGCGTGACGCGATATCCAGCATGCGCTGTCGGTTCAGGAACGAGTCTTGCGTGCCTGCACGCCGTTCATCCAGGGAAACGTGATTTATGGTCGATAAGCAAGCGCTCTTTGTTCTGGGGGCCCGCGATCCCGAAATGCGCGAGATCGCCTCGGTGCTTGCCGCGCGCGATCGGCCGTTCGTCTACGCGGCCAAGGGGCAGGCCCCGGTGACGCCGCGCAGTGCTTACGATGCGAACGCGGTGGTGCAGCTCGGCCCCTCCGGCCGCGCGCGCGAATCGGTCTTCCCGCCGCACGTCCCCGCGGTGTTCGTGGAATGCTCGGTCGAGAGACGTGAGCCGGCGATGCGCGTCGATCATCACAACCCGGGAGATCCTGGCTATGCGGCACCCCCCGAGCGCTATCTCGATGGTGCGTCGATCGGCCAGACGCTGCGCCTGCTCGAAATGGATGCCAGCGAGACGCACAAGCTCATTGCCGCCGCCGATCACTGTCTGACCGCCGCGTATCGCGGCGCGTGCCCCGGCGTCGACCCCGCTGAGTTGCTCTTTCTGCGCGCCTCGTGGCGGGCGCGCGTGAGCGACCGCAGCTTCGGGGACGTCGTGGAGGGCATACTTCACGCGGCGAAGCAGGTGCGGCGCTATTACGATTCGGAATTCGACGAGAGCGTGTTTCTCGATCCGACCGAAGTGCCCACCGACCTTGCCGAGGGTGCAGCCTACGGGGGGCGCCCGGTGCGTTATCGCGAGCTTTCACGGGGCGGGGAACTCAAGGAGATGCTCAAGGGCGCGCCGCCCGCTCATATCGACCGCTTCATGGCGCGCCATCGCCGGGAAGGCCGCGAGGTCTACGGCAATCCCTATCGCGGATATGCGGGCGCCTATCTCTAGGCGTCGGCGGGTTCAGTCCCGTTGCCCGTCCCGGTAGAGCTCGAGCGCGAGCGCGATCACCTCATCCACCGGCACTTCGCTCACGAACGAGACATCGTGCGCACAGCGCGCGTGCACGTTTTCGCACCCGCAGACCGGGCATTGCGTTCTCACCGCGACAGCGCAGCGGCTGCTGCGCCACGCAAGCGGCGCGGAGCGGAGAAGGTTTGTAAACCAGTAGACGCCCACGGTCGGCGTACCGAGCGCCTGCGCGAGGTGCAACGGACCCGAATCGTTCCCCACGACGAGACGGGCTTTCGAGATGAGCGCCGCGAGCGCAGAGAGCGACAGGGCGCCGGTAAGGTCGATGGCCGCCGTGCGCATGGCAGCGACCAGCTGAGCGGTCACCTGGCGTTCGGATTCGATCCCGTTCACGGCGATGAGGGCGCCTTCTGCGGCGAGCGCATCCGCTACGGCCGCAAATTTTTCCGCCGGCCAGTAGCGGCGCTGGTCGGTTGCCCCCGGCTGCATCACCACGAGCGGGCTGTCGTCCGGCTGCCAGTGCTCGGCAAGTTCGCGAAAGTCGCGCGGCGTCAGCGGCAGGCGCGGTTCGAGTCGATCGGTGCGCGCACCGGCAAGATTCGCGACCTCGAGGAGCCTCATTCTCTCGTTCTGCAGCGGTTGGTAAAGAACCCAGCGGTCGAGCGGCGCCGCATCCGCTGTGCGTGCGCCAAACGTCAGGCGCGCCCCCAACTGTCTTACGAAAGGATTGGCGTAGCGACCGCCGCCGTGCATCTGGAGCGCAAGGTCGAAGCGGTAGGCTCGCATGCGGGCGAAGAATTGAGCGTTGGTCGCGGGGCATTCCGCATCGGCGGATGCGGCCGTCAAGCCATGGACCGGCGGGACTGCGATCACCTCATCGATGCCGCATGGGCGCTCGTGCAGGAACGACGCATGCCAGGCCTTGCCGAGGAAGATGATCTGCGCTTGGGGGTAGGTCGTCCGTAGTGCGGCGATGGCGGGCAGCGCAAAAATGAAATCCCCGACGCCGTTCGCGCGCAGAACCACGATTCGGCGCACATCGCCGCACATCGGCGCATCGCCGCATATCGGCGGCAGTGTCGATTCGCCGCCATTCAAGCTTGCACCTCCTCGGGCTCGCGCAGCGCATGGGCGCGCAGATACTTCGGCGCATCGATGTCGCGGTGCGGCACGGTGGTGGGCAGCTCGAGGTGATATGCACCCGAGGGAATCAGGCCGCAGCCGCCATGGCGCGCCATGACGCGCAACTGCGCGAGCACGTCCTCGCCACTGTGCTCGGGAGGCAGTTCCCGCCAGAAGCCGAAGCCGCCGCTATCGCGCAGCTTCTCCGCATCGTAGAGCACGCAGCCGCCGATCCATGCGATGCGATAGTACTTCTGCGTTCCGGCGCAGAGTGCGAGCCGTTCCTGAACATGGTACAGGTTCGCCGCATTGTGCAAACGGTGCCGCGCCCACTGGGGCCCGTCGGGCTCTATCGTTTCCGGCACGACGCCGTCCTCCCAGAACTCGATCGCCTCTTCGTGGGGCCGCCTGTCGTCGCGAAAGCTCAAGCCGTGCAACGCGCTCCCGACAAAGCCGCAGCCGGCACGCCGGAGCGCGCGCACCATGCGTGCAATGAGGTCCGGCTCCAGCACCACATCGTCGTCGAGGAAAAGTACGTACTGGGCCGCGGCCCGTCCGAGCAGAAAATCGCGCTGCTCCGCCAGCCCTCGTCGCGGCAGGTGTCGGTGAAGCTCGATTGCGACGCCGCGACTCGCCAGGAGCCGCGCCATCGCGCGAACTTCGCCGGCCGCGCATGCTTCCGCCTCGCCCTGGTCGGACACCACCACCCGCAAGGAAGGAAAGTTCTGTGCGAAGAGCGCGGTCAACGTCACCGCCAGCGCGGCGGGACGGTTGCACGTCGGGATGAGGACGTCGACGCGCGATTGCGAAGTCACGCAACCAGCCCGTCCCGCTTCATCGACAGGTAGGGATTCAGCGCCGGATCGTTGTACATCTTGTGCTGGCGGTAAACCTTGAAGTAGACGATCCCGAGCGCCGCGCCGGCGATCAATTCATCGAAGCAGCGCGCAAGGTCCACGCGCTGCTCCACGAGCGACACCAGCTTCGCGCGGCAACGCGCCGCATCTTCACCCGCCGCTTCGGCGTGCATGCGCATATGGTGGATCTTGAGCGAAAGGATCGAGAGCCGGTCGATCATGGCGCCCGCTGTCTCGCTGTGCAGCCGCGCGCCGCTGTGACGGGGGAGCCGCCCCAGGGCTTGCAGCAGGCGCTCGTCGATCGCTTCCACGGCGTCGTTGCGCTGCTGGTTGTAACGGTCGATACGGCGCTTGCACGCGGCAATGTAGGCATCCGCGACGTCCATGCGCCGCGCCTTGTCCTCTTCCATCCACAGCAGCGCGTTGCAGCGGTGATTCTCGTCTATCTTCTGCCACACCGCTTCGAAGCTGCGATCGCGTTCGGCGTGCGCGGTGGCGGGGCACAAGGCTGCATCGTGAAAACGCGTGATCGCAGCCGCGTTGACGTTCCTCACGAGTTCGTAGTCCATCGCTGGTTGCCTGGTTCGTATTCCGAGCGTCACCAAGCAAGGCATGTGCCATGGGTCTGCGAGCGCTGCGCCGAACGGAAGTGTGCCGCGCGGGGTCTCATGGGCTGGCGCTTGTCACGGAGATCGCAATGCAGCGACAGAACGATTCGGGCAGCAAACTCGAGACGACGGACCCAATGCCGTCCGGGTTGGATCCCGCGGCACACGACGAGTGGCTTCTCGATGAGGCGCTGGAGGAAACGTTTCCGGCAAGCGACCCGGTCTTGCCGGCGAGGCCCGGCAGCAGTCTTTCCCTGCGCCACACCGTGATAGCGGAACGCCGCCGCACCGTGCGCAAAGCCGTGTAAAACTTACGCATCGACCCTGCAGGCGCAAACCGGCCTGCGGATGTCTTCCCTGGCACAGCGTTTGCTTTGGAGCGGCGTGCGGCGCGAATGGGCGAACCGCGGTACGCCGTGCGCAGTCACGTTTAGGCAGTCGAATTTATTTTTTTGGGAGTTGCGTATGAGAGTGAGCGAAGCGATGAGCAGCGATGTGCGAGTTGCGAACCCCGAACAAACGATCTGTGAGGCGGCGCGCATCATGAGCGAGATCGATGCGGGCGTGCTGCCGGTCGGCGAGAACGACCGCCTGGTGGGGATGATCACCGATCGCGACATCGCGGTGCGCGCCGTGGCGGAGGACAGGCCGCCGAGCACCAAGGTGCGCGAGGTCATGAGCCGCGAGGTGCTGTACTGCTACGAGGACCAGGATCTCGACGAAGTGGCGGTCAACATGGGCGACGAGCAGGTGCGTCGCATGCCGGTGGTGAACCGCGAGAAGCGTCTCGTCGGGATCCTTTCTATCGGAGATCTCGCGCAAACGACCAATGCCACGACCGCCGGCCGGGCGGTAGCGGACATCTCCTCACCGGGCGGCCAGCACTCGCAATCGGGCAGCTAGGCGTCCCCTTCGCCCCGCGTGCAGTGAACGTAGCGACTCGATCCTCATAGCGCGCGCCGGACGGACGTGCGCCGGATAAGGATAGGGGTGCTGCGAGCGCTGCAAGTGGGCGACATGCTGTGTGCAGTTCCGGCGCTGCGCTCGCTGCGGCGCGGCTTTCCTGAGGCCTGCATCACCCTCTTCGGACTGCCCTGGGCGGAGCGCTTTGTGGCGCGTTTCGGGCATTACCTCGATGCGTTCGTACCCGTTCCCGGCTTTCCCGGGCTCGTGGAACAGCGGCCCGACGACGCGGCTGCCGCTCAATTCCTGCATCGGATGAGGGCGCAGCGTTTCGATCTCGTTATCCAGATGCACGGGAACGGTACGGTGACGAACGGCATCGTGGCTCAAATGGGCGCAAGGCGAATCGCAGGGTTCTGTGATGGCGAGCTAAACAGCAGAGCCCGCTTCATGCGCTATCCCGAGAACGGGCATGAAATACGCCGCCTAGTGAACCTGGCGCGCTTTCTGGGCGCTCCGCACGCCGGCGAGCATCTCGAGTTCCCGCTTTGCGCGGACGACGAGGAGGAATTGGAGTGCGTGCCGCTGCTTCGCTCGCTCAAAAAGGGCCGCTACCTCTGCCTGCATGCCGGCGCGCGCGATCCGGCGAAGCGCTGGCCCATTCGGCAGTTTGCAAGACTCGCGGACGCCCTGGCGGAAGAGTTCCGCTTCACCGTGGTTCTCACCGGCTCAGTTGAGGAGCGACCGATTACAGCAGCGATTCGTGCCGCAATGCGCTCTTCTGCGATCGATGCAGCGGCCCCGATCTCTCTCGGCGCGCTCGCCGCGCTTGTGGGCCACGCCCGACTCCTCGTCACGAACGATACGAGCGTCTCGCATATCGCGGCGGCGCTACGCGTGCCGAGCGTGGTGATCTTTCGCGCTTCCGAAATCGACCGCTGGGCGCCGCTCGATCGCCACCTGCATGCTTCGGTGTGGGATCCCGCCGGAACCCAGGGCCCCCAAGTGCTCGCGCAATGCCGCGCAAAGTTGCGCGGCGGCGCCCCGGCATAACGCGGCAGGGCACCCACGCGAGCGGGAGCGACCACTTGCTCGATCTCTGGTACAAGAACACCATCATCTACAGCCTCAATGTCGCGAGCTTCATGGACGGCGACGAGGACGGCATCGGGGACTTCAAGGGTCTCACCGAACGCCTCGACCATATCGCGAAGCTCGGCGTGGATTGCATTTGGCTGTTGCCCTTCTATCCGAGCCCCCGGCTCGACCACGGTTACGACGTCACGAACTATTACGATGTCGCGCCGGAACTCGGAACGCTCGGCGATTTCGTCGAGTTCAGCCATCAGGCGCGGCTGCGGGGGCTCCGGCTCATCATAGATTTGCCCATCAACCATACCTCCGACCAGCATCCCTGGTTCCGGAATGCGCGCGCCGATCCGCACTCGCCCTATCGCGACTATTACGTCTGGTCCAGGACCAAGCCGCTCGACACGAATGGCGGGGTCGTGTTCCCCGGATTCCAGTCGAGCGTGTGGACGTACGACCCCCGTGCCCGAGCGTGGTACTTCCACCGCTTCTATCCGCACCAGCCTGACCTCAACATCGCATGCGCGCGGGTGCGCGACGAGATTTTCAAGATCGTGGGCTTCTGGCTCGAGCTGGGCGTGTCGGGTTTTCGCATCGATGCCGCGCCGTTTGTGGTGCAGGAGGTGCGCCCCGGCCGCCCGACGCAGGCGCGTTACGAATTCTTCAGCGAGCTGCGCAACTTCCTGTCGTGGCGCAAGGGCGACGCGATACTGCTCGCGGAAGCGAACGTGTTGCCCGCGGAGATGCCGGAGTACCTCGGTGACGGTTCGCGCATCCACATGCTCTTTGCGTTCCTCGTCAACCAGTATGTGTTTCTCGCCTTTGCGCGCCGCCGCGCCGAACCGCTCACTCGGGGAGTGAAGCTGCTTCCCAAGCTCCCGCAACTTGGACAATGGGCGCACTTCCTGCGAAACCACGACGAGCTCGATCTGGGCCGCTTGACGTCGGAGGAGCGCGGGGAGTGCTATGCGGCCTTTGCCGGCGACCGGGACATGAGGCTCTATGAACGCGGCATCCGGCGCCGCCTCGCGCCGATGCTCGGCGGGAACCGGCGCCGCATCGAGCTCGCCTACAGCCTCATGTTCAGCCTGCCCGGCGCGCCGGTGATCTACTACGGGGACGAAATCGGCATGGGAGACGATCTCTCGCTACCCGAGCGCTGGCCCGTGCGCACCTGCATGCAATGGTCGCACGAGCGCAACGGCGGATTCTCGACGGTCTCCGAGGAACGGCTCATTCACCCTGTTGTCATGACGGGCAACTACGGTGCGGCGAGCGCCAACGTGATCGCCCAACAACGAGATCCGGATTCGCTGCTGAGCTGGATCAGGCGGCTGTCGGACGTAAGACAGTCGTGCCCTGAGATCGGCTGGGGCGAGCTGAGGCTTATCGAAACAAACGATCCCGCCGTGTTTGCCCACCGCACGAGCTGCGAGGGCAATACGACAGTTCTCCTGCACAACCTCGCCGATCGGCCGTGCCGGGTCCATGTCGGGCTCAATGACCAAGAGGCCGGAGAGCTCACCGACCTCTTCGGCGACAAAGTTTACGAGGCGCAGAGCGGAGAGAACCGACAGTTCGAACTCGATGGGTACGGTTACCGCTGGTTCAGGCTCGAAGGCGTGCGCCATTGTTGAAGCGAGAGGCACACACGAGGGCGGCATTTCGGGGAGTATCGATGACAGAGAGTGAAAGGACGAACCTCGAATGGTGGAAGCGCGGGGTGGTGTACCAGATCTACCCGCGCTCGTTCCAGGATGCGAACGGCGACGGCATCGGGGACCTGAAAGGGATAATCCAGCGGCTGGATTATCTCGAGTGGCTGGGCGTCGATGCGATCTGGCTGTCGCCCGTTTATCCGTCCCCCATGGCCGACTTCGGCTACGACATCGCCGATTTTCGCGATATCGATCCGATCTTCGGCACGCTCGCCGACTTTGACGAGCTGGTGCGGGACGCACATGCGCGGGGGCTTCGGATCATCATGGACTTCGTGCCGAATCACACTTCCGACCGCCATCCCTGGTTCGAGGAGGCGCGCGCGAGCCGGGCGAGCGCGCGGCGCGACTGGTATGTGTGGCGCGACCCGTCACCGGGGGGCGGCCCGCCCAACAACTGGCTGAGCGAATTCGGCGGCTCCGCATGGGAACATGACGCCGCGACCGGGCAGTATTACTACCACGCGTTCCTGAAGGAGCAGCCGGACTTGAACTGGCGCAATCCCGAAGTCCGGCGCGAGATGCACGACGTGCTGCGCTTCTGGCTCGCGCGCGGTGTCGACGGCTTTCGCATCGACGTGGTGCATCACCTCATCGAGGACAGCCTTTTCCGCGACAACCCGCCCAACCCGGTTTTCGAGCAGGGCATGCGCCCGAGCCACGCGCTGCTCAGCACGTACACCGTCGATCAGCCCGAGGTGCAGGAAATCATCGCGGAGCTGCGCAAAATCGTGGATGAATACCCGGAAAAGGTTCTGATCGGCGAGATCCACCTGCCGATCGAACGGCTCATGACCTACTACGGCGTAGAGCTGAGCGGCATTCACCTTCCCTTCAATTTCAACCTGATCGGCGCCCCGTGGTCGGCCGCGGTGCTGCGCGACTTGATCGCCACCTACGAAGCCGCGCTCCCTGCGGGCGCCTGGCCGAACTGGGTGCTCGGCAACCACGATACCTTGCGCATCGCCTCGCGCGTAGGGCGCCCGGGGGCGCGACTCGCCGCCATACTGCTGCTCACGCTCCGCGGGACGCCGACCGTGTACTACGGCGACGAGATCGGAATGGAGGACGTCGCGATCCCGAGGGATGAGGTGCGCGATCCATTCGAGAAGAACGTGCCCGGCATCGGTGCGGGACGGGATCCTGCGCGAACGCCGATGCGATGGACTGCGGGGCGCAACGCAGGGTTTACCACCGGCACGCCCTGGCTCCCGCTCGGCGACAATCTCGCGACGTGCAACGTCGAGGCGCAGTCGAACGATCGGGCATCCATGCTTTCGCTTTGCCGCCGGATGCTCGCGTTGCGGCGCGCGCGGCCGGCGCTCGCGGTGGGCGACTATGTCGCTGTGCCGTGCGAGGAAGAGTGCCTCGCGTATTTGCGCCAATGGGGCGATGAACGCGTTCTCGTCATGCTGAACTTCTCGAACCACGAGCATCGCCTTTTTCTGCCCCGGGCGTTGCCACGGGGGCGCATCGTCTTCTCCACGCATGCGAGCCGCAGCGAGGAAGAGGTTGCCGAAGCGGTTGTGCTTGCGCCCACCGAGGGCGTCGTGATCGTAGCGGCGCAGCCCGGACACTCCATCGCGCGGGAATTGTCCAACGCTCCATGAGCATGATCTACCGCCGTCACAAAGGTGAGCGAATCTGGCACTTCTGCCGCAACTGCCCGGCATGGCCGGACCGTGCTTATGAAGAACGGACGATCGAGCCGGCGCGCGAGATGCTGTGCACCGATTGCACTGCGCGTAACGACCAGCTCAATTGCGAGGTCGTTCCCGAACCGGGATCGGCGTGACTAACCGGGATCGGCACTACTATCCTGCGCGCACTTCGGGATCTTTGCCGGCGGGCCGTGGATAAGGCGGCGCGGAAGGCTCCGTTCGCGGATGGCGGAGCTGCGCGCGCACCTCGTTGAACGCGGCGCCGAACAGGAAAACCTGGACCGAATAATAGATCCACATCACGAGCACCACCAGCGACCCCGCGGCGCCGAACGCATCGGAAAAAGCCGCGCGTCCCAGATAGATCCCCAGCAGCTCCTTGCCCCCGCTCATGAGCACGGCTGAGAGTATCGCACCGGGCCACACCCTCGACCACGGCTGGCGCTCTGAGGGCAGCCACCGCAGCAGCAGGCCGAACAGCGCCGAGAAAATCGCGAGCGACAGCGTCCAGTTGAGCAGTAGCGTCATCACTCCGAGCGCCGGATAGCGGTCGATAATCCATGCCCCGGCCGCGGCGATGATGGCGCTTGCGATCAAAGACACGAGAAGGAGGAAGCCGATCGCAAGCGCCAGCGCAAACGACCACAGGCGTGCGCGCACCATGGCCGACATGCCGCCCGGCGGCTTCGTGCCGTGGATCGCGTCGAGCGCGTTGCGCAATTCGACCAGCACCCCGGTCGCGCCGATGAAAAGCGTCACCGCGCTGATGGCGCCGGCCCACCCGCCCTTCTCCGACTTGACGGCGGCGTCGATCATGGTATTCACCACCGCGGCCGTCCGGTCTCCCATGAGCGAGGCGATCTGATCGAGGAACTGCTGGCGGGCGAAGTCCGGGCCGAGAAAAACGCCAGCGAAGTGAACCGCGATCACCAGCAATGGCGCGAGCGAAAATATGGAATAGAACGCGACGGCGGCCCCGAGCCGCGCCGCTCCCCGGTCGAGCCAGAGCACGAATGCGGCTTTCACGTACCGCCATGCGCGGCCCAAGGCGGACTTGCCGGGTATCACAAGCGCGACCTCGACTCCATGCGCGGTTGCCGACTTGAATGGAGTCGCTCACACCGCATCTGTTTGTCGGTTGCAACTTTCGTACCACGGATCGCCGTCATGCATGACAGTTGCTTGCCGCCCGAAGCCCGCGACGCCCCACCGGATGAAGGGGTCACCCGTCGCGCCCTCCGGTAAGAATTGCTCTCACGACTTGTAAGGCGTGCCGCGAGCGCCCGGCCATCGTACGGCAAAGCCATGGCGGCGTTCGATCAAACGCCGGTGGCACGCTCCTTGCAATATTGGATGTGCAAAACTTCGCGAAAGGATCACGCCATGGAACAGACCACGACGGCCAGCGCCAGCGAGCAGGCTCATAGGACGATCGAGCAGGCCCATGACGTCGTCGAGCGCGCGACCGAAACCGCGCATCGTGCCGTTGACCGCGCTTCCGACAGCGCGCGCCGCTTGAGCACGTCCGGACAGCAGCTCACCAGCGAGCTCAATAACTACATCTCGGCGCATCCGGTGCAGACGCTCGCGCTCGCGCTTGCGACAGGCTTCATACTCGGCCGGCTGATGCGCTGAGCGCGGCGCACCAGCGATGCCCCCTCAGGCCATGATGAATGCCGCCCCGCCTCGCGTAGATCGCACGGGGCTGCGCCAACTCATCGCGTTGTGGGGCGTATTGCCGCGCACCGTTCGCCGCTTCGCCGGCGACTTCGCGGCGGTGTTCGCGGAAGAAGGACGTGAGCTTCCGGCGCGCGTTGCCTGGACCGCGGTTGCCCTTGTCATCGCCGGCATACTGCTCGTGGCCGGCTGGCTTTTGCTGTGTGTCGCGACGGCGTCATGGCTCGCTGCGGCGCACGGATGGCGCTGGGAGATGGCCGCGTATCTCGTCGCGCTCGCCAACGTGCTCCTCGCTGTGATCGCCCTTATCGTCGTCTACCGCTCGCTCAAGTCGCCGTTCTTCCCGTTCACGTCCTACGGCCTGCACCGGTTGCGCAGTGACAAGAGCGGGGGCGCGCGCCCGGACGAAGGCGTGCCGCCCCTCAATCCGGGCCCCCGGGAGCGCGAGCTGATGCGTTCGGAAGCGGAGCTCGAAACGCGCCTGAGAGAGGCGCGACGCGCAACACCAGAGCTGATCGCAACGCCTTCGGTGATCGCCGCCGTCGCGGGCGTCGGCTTCATCGTAGGCTACTTCACCAAGCGGAAAGCGCGCACGACCATCGTGGCGGGTGAGGCGCGGCAGGTGCCGCTCGCCCGGCAGCTCGCCAACATCGCCTTCGGTCAGCTCTCCAGCCTTGCGGTGGCCGCCGCGCTGCGCGAGCTGCAGCGCCGTACGGGCCATGACGTTCGCCCGTTCTGACGCTCATGAAGATCTGCGTAATCGGAACGGGGTATGTCGGGCTGGTCGCGGGCGCCTGCCTCGCCGAAATGGGCCATCTCGTCACCTGCGTGGACAGCGACGCGGCGAAAGTCTCCGCACTTCGCAACGGTATCGTCACGATCCATGAGCCGGGCCTCCCTGAGCTTGTGAGTCGCAATCTCGCAGGAGGGCGACTCGACTTCGTCGACGACCTCGCGGCGACGGAGCGCGGCACGCGGCTTTACTTCATCAGCGTCGGCACGCCGTCCAACGCCGACGGTTCCCCGGACCTCTCGCAAGTCATGAGTGCTGCGCGCAGTGTGGGATGCGTGCTGCGGGATCGGGCTGTGGTTATCGTGCGCTCCACCGTGCCGGTTGGTGCGACGGAGCGCGTGGAAGAGGCGATCCTCGAGCAACTTCACGGCCGCGGCGTGTGCACCCCTGTGGATGTCGCCTTCAACCCGGAATTCCTGCGGGAAGGCGCGGCGATCCATGACTTCATGCATCCCGACCGCGTCGTCATCGGAAGCCGCAGCGCACGCGCGATCGCGCTGCTGCGCGAGCTCTATGCGCCCATCCTTCCCGGAGCGGAGCACTTGCTGATCATGCGCGTGCGCGACGCGGAGCTCTCCAAGCAGGCTGCGAACGCGATGCTCGCCACCCGCATCTCGTTCATGAACGAAATCGCGTGCATCTGCGAGCGGCTCGGTGTGGATGCCGAAAGCGTGCGCCTCGGGATCGGGAGCGACGCGCGCATCGGCCCCGCCTTCATGCAGCCGGGCTGCGGATACGGCGGGTCGTGCCTGCCCAAAGACACCCGGGCGCTGATCCGCACTGCGTACGAGGCGGGGTTCGATCCCGCCATCCTGAGCGCCGTCGACCTGCGCAACCGCCGGCAGAAAGGTGTGCTCTTCGAAAAAGTCCGGCGCCGTTTCGGGCCTTCGCTGCATGGCCTGCGCTTCGCGGTCTGGGGCCTTGCATTCAAGCCCGGTACCGATGACATGCGGGAGGCGCCATCGATCGCCGTCCTGCGGGCCCTCATCGAGGCGGGCGCGATCATAAACGCCCACGATCCCGCTGCGATGGCGAACGCCCGTCGCGTCCTGCCGGCCTGTTGGCTGGAAAGCGGACGGTTCAATCTCACCGGGCAGTACGAGGCGGTGCAGGATGCGGATGCGCTGATCCTGGTCACCGAGTGGCCGCAGTTCGGGCAGCCCGATATCGAGCGCCTGAAGCGTGCCATGCGCCAGCGCATCGTGTTCGACGGGCGCAATCTATACGACCAGCTCGAGCTGTACGACGAAGGCTTCGAGTACTTCGGCATTGGGCGCGCAACGATGCCGGCACGCGCCACGCCCGACTTGAGGCTCGCCGCGAGCCGGGTCTAGCCGTTGAGCGAAGGAGAGCGTTGCACGCGCTGGTGCGGCATTTGCAACGCGCCCCGCACCATGACGGTGCATGGAGATTACTCTTGCCGCTGGAATGAGGCTTGCGACATGTTGATGGAAACAAACTGGCAGCTGCGCACAACGTCCATGGAAGATCCCGCGCTCACCGTCGTCATTCCGACGCGCGGGCGCCCCGTGTTACTCGCGCGCTGCCTCGACGCGTTATGCCGCCAGACGCTCGCGCTGCACGCCTACGAGATCATCGTCGTGGACGACGGGCCGGACGACGATACACGCACGGTGGTGGAACGCTTCGCAGCCGGCGCGGCGAGGCAGGGCCTCCTGATCCAGTATGTGCCCTCGCCCGGCCCTCATGGCCCTGCGGCGGCGCGCAATCGCGGCTGGCGCCGCGCACGCGGCGGGATCGTTGCCTTCACCGACGACGATACGCAACCCGACGCGAACTGGCTGAAGGCAGGGATTGCGGTGTTCGTACCCGAAACGCACGCGGCCACGGGCCGGGTGATGATGCCGCTTCCCGCCTCGCCGACCGATTACGAGCTCGACGCGAGCTGTCTTACGCACGGCGAGTTCGTGACGGCCAACTGCTTCTGCCGGAGGGCGACCCTCGAGCGGCTCAACGGTTTCGACGAGCGTTTCCCCATGGCATGGCGCGAAGACTCCGATCTGCAGTTTCGCATGCTGCGCGCCGGCGCGCGCATCGCGCACGCATCCGACGCCGTTGTCGTTCACCCCATTCGTCCCGCAGCGTGGGGCGTGAGCTTGAAGCAACAGAGGAAGATCATGTTCGACGCGCTCCTCTACCGCAAGCATCCGGCGCTCTACCGCACGCGCATCCGCCGGACGTCGCGCTGGGACTACTATGCTGCGGTCGGATCTGCGCTCGCCGCGATACTCGCGTTGGCACACGGCGCCCCGCGGCTCGCGCTCGGCGCCACGGCCGCATGGTGCGCGATCACGGGCTGGTTGTGCATCAGGCGGCTGCATCGCACCTCGCGCGCGCTCGACCATATCGCTGAGATGGTCGTCACCTCGGCGCTCATTCCACCGCTTGCGATCTTCTGGCGGATCGTCGGCGCGATCCGGTTCCGGGTGTGGGTCGCATAGCCGGATTGCCGCGGATGAACAAACTGTTCGTCATATCGCCCCACCTCGATGACGCGGTCTTCGGATGCGGCGACCTCCTCGCCGCACACCCGGGCAGCATCGTCGTGACGGTATTCGCCGGCATCCCGGAACGCTTCCACGGTCTCACCGAATGGGATGCGGTGTGCGGGTTTCTCAGCGCCCGGGAGGCGGTCATGTCGCGCCGGCGCGAAGACGAGAGCGCGCTTGCACATCTCGATGCGCGGCCGGTATGGCTGTCGTTCGCGGATGCGCAGTACGGCGAAACACCGCGCAGTCTCGAAGTGACGCGCGCGCTGCGCCGGACGCTGAAGGAAACGGCATGCGACATCGTCGTGTTTCCGCTGGGCCTTTTCCACAGCGACCACGAGCTCACGCACAGCGCGGCGCTTGCGCTCATGCACGAGGGTGCCCCGCTGCAGTCGCTCTGCTATGAAGACACGTTCTACCGCAGCATCCCGGGACTCGTGCAGCAGCGGATTGCACGCCTGTCGCACACGCACCGCGTCTCAAAGCCCGTGCTGAACAACGCGGGCCTCTCCTCCGCGAAACGCAAGGCGGTCTATTGCTATGCGAGTCAGCTGCGCGGGCTCTCTTCAGCCGGACGCCCGGGACATCTCGACGCGCTCACCGCTGAGCGATACTGGCCGCTGGACGTCGAGGAGGAGGCAGCGCTGCATTGATGGAGATGCGCGATCGCTCGCTTCGAGTGTCCGCCGTCATTCTGACGCACAATCGTGCAGGGGAGGTGTTGAACACCGTCCGGCACATGGCTGCGTTGCCGGAGAAGCCACACCTCGTCGTGGTAGACAACGGCTCCGCCGACGGCACGCCGGAGCGTATTGCCGAAAGTTTTCCAGCCGTCACGCTGTTACGCCTGCCGGAGAATATCGGCGCGGCCGCCCGCAACGCGGGGGTGCGCAGCGTCAAAACACCTTATGTCGCGTTTTGCGACGACGACACAATCTGGGCGCCGGGCTCGCTTGCGCGCGCATCCGAGATTCTCGATGCCTGGCCGGGCATCGCGGTGTTGACCGCGCACGTCCTGGTCGGGGCCCGGCAGCGCGAGGACCCGGCGTGCACGATGATGGAAGCAAGCCCTCTGCCCTCCACCGGTCTACCGGGCAAGGCAGTCCTCGGCTTTCTCGCCGGCGCCTGCGTGTTCCGGCGCGACGCATTTCTCGAGAGCGGCGGATACGAACCCAAATTCCTGATCGGGGGCGAGGAGGCGCTGCTCGCGATCGATATCGTCGCGCGCGGGCACGTCATCGTGTACTCGAGAGAGCTTACCGTGCATCACTATCCATCCACCCGCCGCAACGCCGCTGCACGCCAGCGCCAGACGCTGCGCAACGCACTCTGGGTAGCATGGCTTCGGAGACCGCTCGGAAGTGCGCTCGCGTGCACCGCGGACATTCTGGCCCGAGCCGATTCGACGCACGACGCGCTCTCGGGACTTACCCACGCCTTGCGGGGGCTGCCCTGGGTGCTGCGCAAGCGACGCGTGATTCCGCCGCGCGTCGAGGCGCTCTGCACGATGCTCGAGCACTGGCAGCGGGCTCAGTGGCCGTTGCGGCCGCTATGAGGCTCACGCCTTCTCACGCCGTCTGATCGCGGCGCGGAGGGCGAGCGCAATCGAGCCGGCGAAGACTTCGTCAAAGAGCGGTTCCGCGCCGCTCACTGCGACCACGATCCCATCGATCACCACTGCGCCTGCGAGCGCCGTCGTCTGCCCTTGCTTGCTCCAGTACGACCTCGTGCGCTCGTCGCCGCTCTCGAGACCGCTCTGCCAGCTCACGCTTGCCTTCTTGCGCGCGTAGTCGGCATAGTCGGCATCCCACGCTTCGCGCGGTTTGCCCACGGCGTGCTCGACGAGTGTATCGACTCGTCGAAGCTCGACTCCCCGTGCCTGCGGGTCGGGTTCATGATCGTAGAGTACGCCCGGTCGCTGCCCGATAGTGGAATCGGTGACGGCGCGCTCGAGCAGCGGCGCCACAAACGCAAGCGCCTCGCGGCCGGCTTCGCGATCGATATGCCTCGAATGTTCCATTTACGCTCCTTTCGTTTGCCGCATGGCGCCCTACGACCCGAGGTGGCGCACCGCGGTCAAGAGCTCCTGCGGTTTCACCGGCTTCGGGAGCTGCATCTGGAACCCGGCGAGCAGCGCGCGCGTGCTGTCCTCTTCGATGCCGAGCGCGATGGCAGGCGTGCGGGCGGCGAGCTCCGTCTCACGTTCTTCCTCGAGCGCCCGCACCTGCCGGATCACGCTGTATCCGTCTTGGTCGGGGAGCGCGATATCGGAAATGATAATGTCCGGCCACTCCGGGTAGTTGCGCGACTCGAGCGCGCGCAACGCGTCGGCCGCGCGGACAAAAGTCTCGACGCGCGCGCCCCTTTCCTCGAGCACCCGCTGCAGCTCGGCGCTGTCCTCGTCATCGTCGATGAGCATGACCTTGAGGTCGTCGAGGCGCGGCGGCTCGAGCTGCTCGTCGGAAGTCACCGCCAGCTGCCGCGGTGTGACGAGAGGCGGCAGCTCCGGCCGCAGCGGCAAGGTCATCATGTAGCTGCTTCCGGGCACATCGGCAACCTGAACCATGACGAGATGACCCCCGTGCTGTTCCGCGATGGCCCGGGCCCGCAGCACATCCGCCGAGCGCTCCGTGGAGCCCTCCTCGCCTGCCATGACGCGCGCATCGCCGGTGTCGGTGACCGTAAGCCGTGCCTCCGCGTCGGTTTCTTCGACCCGGATCTCGACGCGCCCGCCCTCGGGTGTGGCCTGTATCGCATTGGCGCACAAATCCCAGACCGCCTGCTGGATGAGGCTCGGATCGCCGACGACGCGCGCCTCCGAAGAGATGACAGCGTACAGGTTGATCTTCTTCGCTTCGATCTCCGCACGCAGCGCGTCCACCACCGACGCAACGACCGTCGCAAGGTTCACCGGCTGCAGCGCAAGCTTTCTCTCCACATGCTGCAGCTCGCGCTCCTGCTGCTGTACCGACCACATCTGCGCATAGATGCCGCCCTGGTCGAGCAGCGCTGCATGCGTGCCGCGCTCGACCACCCGCCCGTGCTCGAGCACCAGGATCTCGTCGGCGCCGACGATGGTGGACATGCGGTGTGCGATGACGAGCGTGGTGCGGTTCTCTGCAATCCGATCGAGCTCCGCCTGGATCGCCTGCTCGGCGCGCGCATCGAGCGCCGAAGTGGCTTCGTCGAAGATGATGATGGGCGGGTTCTTGAGGATGGCGCGCGCAATGGCGACCCGCTGCTTCTCGCCGCCCGAGAGGTTCAAGCCGCGCTCGCCCACCACCGTATCGTATTGCTCGGGCAGCGCCACCACGAAGTCGTGCACGCGCGCCGCGCGCGCAGCCGCAAGCACTTCCTCGCGGCTGGCATCGGGACGCCCGTAAGCGATGTTGAAGTAGATGGTTTCGTTGAAGAGCACCGTGTCCTGTGGAACGATCCCGATCGCGTCGCGCAGGCTCTTTTGCGTGACGTAGCGGATGTCCTGCTCGTCCACCGCGATGCTGCCTTCGCGCACGTCATAGAAGCGGAGCAGCAGCCGGGCAATGGTGGACTTGCCCGAGCCGCTCCCGCCGACCACGGCGAGCGTTTGACCGGGCGGGATGCGGAAGTTGATGTCGTGCAGAATGACGCGGCTCGGATTGTAGCCGAAGACCACGTGATCGAACCTTACCTCCGCGACGCGCACGACGAGCGGGCGCGCCCCCGGAATGTCCACTATATCCGGCTTTTCCTCGAGGAGCGCGAAGAGACGCTCCACGTTGACCAGCGCATCCTTCGCCTGCCGGAAGACGAAACCGAGGGCGTTGAGCGGGAGACACACCTGGATCACGTACGCATTGACGAGCACGAGATCGCCCACCGTCATCGTGCCGTTCACCACCTTCACGCTCGCGTAGAGCATGATCGTGGCGACGCCCACCGCGATGATGGCGCTCTGCCCGACGTGCAGCGCCGAGAGACGCTGCTGGTTGCGAATGCCCGCCTCCACCCAGTCCTGCATGATCGATCGGAAACGGGAGACTTCGTAGCGCTCGTTGGCGTAATACTTCACGACTTCGTAGTTGAGCAGGCTGTCCACGAGCCGGCTGTTGGCCCGCGAGTCGAGCTCGTTCAACGCGCGTTGATAGACCATCCGCCGCTCGGTGAACGCGACGGTGAAGGTCGTGTACACCGCGAACGTGACGGCTATGATGGTGGTCGGCCAGTACCCGTAATTCCCGGCGATGATCGCCATGACGGCGACGATCTCGACGAAAGTGGGAAGGATCGTGAACAGCGCGACGCTGAACAGAAACCCGATGCCGGCGGTGCCGCGTTCCACCTCGCGCGTGAGGCGCCCGGTCTCGCGCGTCGCGTGAAAGCGCGGCGTGAGGGCGAGCAGGTGCTCGAAGACGCGCGCCGTGAAGTCGGCGACAGTCTGCTGCGTGACGCGGGCAAACACGAGATCGCGCAACTCGCCGAAGAGCGTGCCGCCGAAACGCAGCAGCGCGTACGCGATCAGCATGAACACCGGCAGCACGTAGGTCGCCTGCTCGGTGCTGAAGCCGTCGATGATCTGCTTCAGCGCGATCGGTACGGCGACGGTCGCGGCCTTCGCGAGCAGCAGAAGGGCGAGCGCAGCGAGGATGCGGTTGCGGAAGCGCCAGGCCGAGGCGGCAAGGATCCGCAACACATTGCGTGCGATGGAGCGATCAGAGGGCATGGATCATGTGGCTCGTCAAGCAAGGCCACCGAACGTGCATCAGACCGGCCAACGGGCCCTCACACGGCTCCGGAAGGGACGGCGCGCCGCGCCGGGGGCCCCCTTCCACGGCACAGCCGCTCATCGAAGTAGGTGATCGTGCGCCTCAACCCTTCCTCCAGCGACACGCGCGGCGCCCATTGAAGGAGACGCTTCGCTTGGAAGATATCGGGGCAGCGCCTTGCGGGATCGTCGTGGGGCAATGGCTCGAAGACGATAGCGGACTTCGCGCCGGTCATGGCGATCACTCGCTCGGCGAGCTCGAGCACGCTGCATTCGTTCGGGTTGCCCAGGTTGAGCGGCCCGCTCCATTCATCCGGGGCGTCCATGAACCGCACCAGCGCCTCGATGAGATCGCCCACGTAACAGAACGAGCGCGTCTGGCTGCCGTCGCCGTAGATCGTGAGGGGCCGATTGCGCAGCGCCTGCACGATGAAGTTCGAAACCACGCGCCCGTCGTCCGGTTGCATGCGTGGGCCGTAAGTGTTGAAAATGCGCGCGATTCTTGTGATGACGCCGTAACGGCGCCGGTAATCGCTGAAGAGCGTCTCGGCGCAGCGCTTGCCCTCGTCGTAGCAGGCACGCGGCCCGACCGGATTCACGTGGCCCCAATACGATTCCTTCTGCGGGTGCACCCGCGGATCGCCGTAGACTTCGCTGGTGGAGGCCTGAAGGATGCACGCGCCGCTACGCCGCGCAAGCTCGAGCAGATTCAGGGCCCCCAGCACGCTGGTCCTCACGGTGGCAATGGGATCGGCCTGGTATTGCGCGGGCGAGGCAGGGCACGCGAGGTTGCATATGGCGTGCGGCTGCGCATCGAGCGGCTGGCGGACATCGTGATGAAGGAACGCAAAACGGGAATCGCCGACGAGAGAGGCAATGTTCGAGTAGGCACCGGTGGAAAGATTGTCCACACAGAGGACCTCGCGCCCCGTGTTCACGAGGTGCTCGCACAGGTGAGAGCCGAGAAAGCCCGCACCGCCCGTCACGAGTATCGTCTTGCGCAATCGCTGCTCCGTCGGATGTAAAGGGAAGCAAGCAGCATGCCGCGATCAGCCCCGCACGACCGATCGGAACGCGGCGTCCCACTCGCGCACGAAGCGCTCGATGTTGAAGCGCCGCGCAGCCACGGCACGGGCGCCGCAGCTCAGCCGCTGCGCGTGCTCCGGATCGGACAGGAGCCGGTTCATGTGCTCGACGAGCGTATCGATCCGGGTATCGGCATAGCCGTTCACGCCGTTCTGCACGACCGTTGCCATCTCGGTAGTGGCCAGGGCGACGACCGGCAGTCCGACCATCATCGCCTCGAGCACCGCAAGACCGAGGCTCGTATGGCGGATGGGGTTGAAGAGAAACCGGTACTGCGCCGCGAATGCGCCAAGCTCGGCGTGGCGGATCTCGCCCAGCCCGCCGCACTCCTCCGAGGCCATTCCGACGAGATCGAGCGGCACCCGCCGACGCACCGCCTCGAATACGTCCGCCCCAAGCCGCCGCCCGCGGCGGCCGAGGTGGTTCACGATCACGAGCCCGCGCGGCAACTCCCCACGATAGCGCACGCCGTCCGGGGCGATGACCCCGTGCTCGATCACGCGCGTCGGCGTGCGGCCGCTGTCCCACATCAGTGCGTTGTATGGCGTGACATGCACGAGCAGCATGCCGGGATCGTCGACTGGGTGCCGCTCGTCAGTCGGACTCCCGCGCGGCGGATCGTGCTCGAGATAGATTCGTGGCAGCCGCTGCTGCGCGTCGGTGAGATACTCGTACCGGTCGCGCAGGTACTGATGGTCGTCCTGGAAGAGGATGCAATCGAGCGACTGCGCTCGCGCCTCGGCGACCGGCAGGTCGTGCACGTTGGGTCCCCATGGTAAGTGACCTGAGCGCCCGGTATAGCCGGGCGGGCGCTCGGGCCTGGACAGCACGTAGAAGTCGTGCGGCGCCTGCGTGAGGTAATGGAGGTAACTCCCGTGCGTATGCCAGGTGAGGATCTTCAGCCGGCGCATGCGGTGCTCCCCTTCGGGGAGGAGTACTCGGCAAGGAGCCGCCGCGCTTCGGCCACCACTCCCTGGGGCTCGACGCCGTTCGCACACGGATGGCCGATGGGACAAGCGCGGTACAGGCACGGCCGGCATGGGACCGGGTGATGCAGCACGCGGTGGCGATCGCGATCGAGCGGCGCCCAGCGCCTGAAGTCCGAGCCGCAGCAGATGACGACGCTCGGCGTCCGGAGCGCCGCGGCAATGTGCGAAACGCCGGTGTCGTTGCAGACGAGAAGCGCCGCGTCTGCGATGAGTGCCGCCAGCGCGCCCAGTGAAGTCGCGCCGGTCAGGTCGATGGCGGCGTGATGCAACGCTGCGCTCACGCTTCGCGCGAGCGGCGCCTCGTGCGCCGTGCCGGTCAGCACGACGTCAAAGCCCGCGCCGGCAAGATCGTCCGCAACCGCGGCGAAACGCGCGGCCGGCCAGCGGCGCGAAGGAAGCTGCGAGCCGGGATGGACGCATAGATAGCGCCCCGGCTCCAGTCCGAACCGCGAGGCGATGGCCTCGCATACCGCACGATCCTGCTCGGTGATGGGAAATTCGAGGCTGGTGTCGCAGGCGACGATGCCAAGCTCGTGCATGAGGCGCAGGTAGCGTACGATCTCGTGCTCGCTTTCCCGCCACACAAAGAAGCGCTCAGGATCCGGGCAGTAGGCGCCCTCCGTATAGAAGCCCGCGCACCGGTGCGCGCCGAAAAGCGCGGTGAGCGGATTGAGCAGCCGTCCGCTGCCGTGCAACTGCAGCGCGAGGTCGAAGCGCCGTGCCTGCACTTCGTGCAGGAACTGCGGTACGCCACGCAAATCGCATTCGCGCTCGGGCAGCCCCGGGAATCCCGGAAATTCGATGAAGTCGTCCACGTAGCGGTTGAAGCGTGCGGCGAACTCGCGCGCCCACGGCAGCCCGGCCAGCGTTACGCGCGCGCCGGGAAACGCGCTGCGCAGGGCGCGCAGCGCAGGCACCGCACACAGGAGATCCCCGAGCTGCAGCGCGCGGATCACAAGGATTTTCTGCGGCCATCCGACGCGGCAGGCGCGCCCCTGCGGCGCTTCGTCCAGCACTTCACGCACGGGCGTGTTTCTCGAGAATGTAGGGTCCGATGACGAGCGCATCCAGTGGAGAAGTCATGAAGCAGCGCACGGCGTCCCGCGGCGTGCATACGATCGGCTCGCCTTGCGTATTGAACGAAGTGTTGACGAGGACCGGCACGTCGGTGCGCCGCTGGAACGCCTTGATCAGTCGATAGTAGAGTGGATGCTGACGCGCATTGACGGTCTGTATCCGTGCCGTGCCATCCACGTGGCGGACACCCGGTATGCGCGATGCGCGCTCGCTCATGACGTCGTACACGAAGAGCATGAAGGGCGAGACCTCCGCGCCCGCAAACCATTTGCCCGCCTCTTCCTCCAGCACGACCGGCGCCACCGGGCGGAAATCCTCGCGATCCTTGATAGCGTTCAAGCGGTGCTGGATCTCCGCTGTCAGCGGCGAAGCGAGGATCGAGCGCGCCCCGAGCGCCCGCGGGCCGAATTCCATGCGGCCCTGAAACCAGCCGACAATGCGATCGGCGGCGAGGATGGCCGCGGTCTCCTCGGCGATGTCGTCCGCGCGGCGGTAGGGAAGCTTTGCGTAATCGAGCAGCGACCGGACCTCGGCTTCCCCGTACTCCGGGCCGAGGTAAGCGTGCTCCATGCGGTAGCGGCGCTTCCCGCCGCGCGCACGCCAGTCGGTCCAGAGCGCTGCCCCGAGAGCCGTGCCGGCGTCGCCGGCGGCCGGTTGCACCCACACCCGGCGGAACACTCCCGCATCGCGCAGGCGAGCATTCATGACGCAGTTCAACGCAACACCGCCCGCCAGGCACAGATTTTCGCTGCCCGTCACGCGCTTGAGCCAGCGCGCCAGCGCGATGACGCTCTCTTCGAGCACGAGCTGGAGCGACCGCGCGATGTTGAAGTGGTGCGCTTCGAACGGTGTGCCGCGCTCGCGCGCCGGGCCGAACCGTTCCTCGAGCCGCAACGGCTCGATCGTGTACTGCCCGTCCTCGACGCGCACCATTTCGCGGAACTGCGGCGCATACACCGGCTCGCCGTACGACGCGAGCGCCATGACCTTGTATTCGTCCGAGGAGTGGAGAAAGCCGAGATATCCGGTGACCTCCTCGTAGAGCAGTCCCAGCGAATGCGGAAGGCACACGTGGCCGATACGGCGGTAGCTTCCATCGTGGAAGTGACCGTAGCTCGCGCTCGTGCGCTCGCCTCTCCCATCGAGCGTCATCACGGCGCAGTCGTCGTACGGCGCCGCGAGAAACGCGCTTGCCTCGTGCGCGAGGTGATGGTCCACGAAGCGCCACTGCCAGTGGCGCGCCGCTTTCGCGCCCTTGAAGCGGCGGCGCAGATGAAACGGGACGCCATCGATGAGCTGGCGCTCGGCGTTCACGACATATGAAACGGCGAGCGGCTCCCAGGGCGAAAGCCAGTCATCCGGCGTCGCGTGCGCGCTCGGCTCGAGCGGGAGGGCAATGCTCCCTGCACCGCGGTGCTTTCCCAGGACGATCCCGGGGTTGAAGGAGTACGCGACGTAATCGATAGCCACAAGGTCGATCCTGGCCGCCTCCAGGCAGTAGTCGATCGCGTGAAACGGCAGCTCCCACGTGGTAAAGGGCACCGGCCGCTTGCCGTGCTTCACGCGCGTGAACCGCTCTTCCTCGGCAGCGGCGATGACCTCGCCGTCGGCGACCAAGCAGGCCGCCGAGTCGTGAAAGACCGCATTGATGCCCAGAGTGTACATAGGCCGTCGCTCGTCTATGTAAAGACTGCGCCCCGCTCGAGCAGCGTCGTCGCGAGATTTCGCGAGGCCTCCTGCAGCAGCGGCGTTTCGTTCTTGAGCAGCCGCTCGGCCGCGTCCGCCACGGCTTCCGGTGCCACGCGCGTCAAGCACGCGTGATGACCTGCGGGGCACACGCTCTTGTAGCAGAACCGGCACGGCACATCGGCGAACAGCACTTCGCTGCGCACCTGCCACGGCGTGTGCTGCGGATTGGTGAGCGCGTAGAGATCGACGACCGGCGTGCCGAGCGCGGCGGCGATATGCACCGGCCCGGTATTGTTGGCGATGAGCAGTGCCGCCCTTGCGATGAGCGCCCCGAGTTCTCCAAGGGCGAGCCTTCCCGCAAGCGAGTACGACTCTTCACTCATTGCGCTTTGTACGCTGTCGATGAGCTCGATTTCGTCTGCACTGCCGGTGAATACCACCGCGCCGCCCACGCGTTTCAAAAGGACGTCCGCGGCGCGCGCGAAGCCCGCACCCGGATAGCGTCGCGAGGGCGCGCTTGCTCCGGGATGAACGACGATGAGGGGCGCCCGGGCCTCGAGTCCGAGCGCGCGAAGATGCGCCGCAACGCTTCGACGGGCGCGCGCCGGCACGGCGAACGAGAGCCGCTCGTCCGCGGTCCGGCACCCCACGTGCGATGCCAGATCGAGATGACGCCGGACTTCGTGCCGTATCCAGCGCTGCGGTTCCGGCTCGGGTACCCAGTCTGTAAGGAGGTGGTACGGATTCTCCCGGCAGTGGGCGAGCCGCAAGGGGATGCCGGCGAGATGGCAAAGGTAGGCCGCCGGAAGCGGGCTCTGGCTGTACGCCGTAAAGATGACGGCCGCATCGAAGCGCCGGTTCTCGAGCGCGCCGATGAGCGCCGTATCGTCTTCACGCCCGCCGCCCGCCGGTTTCATCCACGGCGCGGTGAACTCGATCACTTCATCGACTTCGCGAATGAAAGGCGCGATCGCCGCTCCGGCGCGCGAGGTGAGGAGCGTGAGGCTGCAGTTGCTCCCCGACTCGCGAAACGCACGCATCGCCGGCGTCGTCATGAGCACGTCGCCCATCCCGTCGAGGCGCACGCACAGCACGCGCCGCGCAGCAGGCCAGCCGCATGCACCGCGCAGGGAACTCATGACGGCGCCCGGCTTCCTGCGCCGCTCGCGAGTATGATCTGCGCCGCCGCCAGCAGATCGTCTGCGAGCGCCTCGGGCCAGCGCTCCCCGGTCAGGTCCCATTCGGTCTCGTTGCCGTTGTTGATGAGTATGGTGCGACAGCACGCACGCCGGCCCGCTTCGATGTCATCGAGGATGTCGCCCACCATCCAGGATCGCGTAAGCTTGATGCCGTGGTCGCGCGCCGCGCGCTCGAGCAGCCCGCTGCCGGGCTTGCGACAACCGCATGCAATCGCATAGCGTGGTATCGCGCCGTGCGGCAGATGCGGGCAGTAATAGAAACCATCGAGGCGGATGCCGTGGTCACGCAGCTCGCCGCTGATATGGCGCTCCACCGTCTCGAGTGCCGCTTCGGCAAAGCGGCCGAGCGCAACGCCCGGCTGGTTCGAGACGATGAAGAGCCGATACCCCCGGTCGGCGAGGAGCCGCAGACCTTCCACCGCGCGCGGCGTGAAGCGAATCTGCACGGGGTCCACGTTGTACGGCACATCCTCGATGAGCGTGCCATCCTTGTCCACGAAGACCGCGCGATCGCCCTGCATTACGGCCACGAGGTCTCGCGCATCGGCAGCACCATCACTTCGGGAATAACGGTCTCGTCCGGCTGGGTGAGCACGAACTTGACCGCCGCGGCCACGTGCGCGGGATCCTGAAGCACGGCGGGATCGATGTCGGGAAAGCGGTCGAGCAGGAACGGGGTGCGCATGCCGCCCGCAATGACCGCGCTCACTTTGATGCGCCGCGGACGCAGCTCCGCATGGAGCGCATGGCTCAAACCGAGGAGGCCCCACTTGCTCGCGTGATAGGCCGAGGCGTTGGGCCACGCGCGGCGCGACGCGGTCGAGGCGATGTTGACGATATGCCCGCCGCCCTGCTGCGCCATCACCGCGCTCGCATACTTGGCGAGCAGAAAGGGGCCGCGCAGGTTGGTCGAGATGACCGCATCCCACTGCGCGACGGTGAGCTCGTCCAGCGGCAACGTATAGTCCACTGCCGCGTTGTTGACGAGGATGTCCACGCGCCCGAAACGCTCGCGCACCTCGCGTATGCACGCCTGCGCGTCCGTTTCGCTTCGCACATCGAGCTTCTGAGCCGCGCAGCGGGCGCCTTCGCGCTCGAGGGTGTCCGCGAGCGCACGCGCGCGCTCGATATCGATATCGGCGATCGCTACGACGGCGCGCTCCTCAGCCAGCATGCGCGAGATTTCAGCGCCGAGCCCGCGTCCACCGCCCGTCACGATTGCAACGCTGTGCTCGAGCGTTTTCACGGCGCCGGAAGTCCGCTCGGTTCGCTGAAGAGCCGTGGCGCGGGCAGGCGCTTTTCTGCGTCGAAGGCTGCGACCGGCCGGGGGGCAACTTCGTCGTAGAGCGACGCCATGGAGCGCGACACCTGCTCCCAGGTGAAGTGCGCGTGCGCGCGCTGCAGGCCTTTGTGTCCCAATTTCGTCAGCAGCGCCGGATTGCCGTAGAGATGCGCGAGCCGGGCCGCCAGCGCATCCGGATCGTTGGGGGGGACGAGATACCCTGTCGCGCCGTCGAGCACCGTGTGCTTGATTCCACCCACCGCCGAGCCGATGACCGGCGTGCCGCACGCCATCGCCTCGAGCGGCGTGATGCCGAACGGCTCGTACCAGGGCGTCGTGACGAACACGTCCGCGGCGCTGTAATAGAGCTTGAGCACTTCGCGGCTGCGCCGCCCGGTGAAGAGCGTCTGTTCGCGCACGCCCTCGGTCTCCGCGATGTCCTGCAGCCGCGCAAGCTCCGGCGTCGCCGCGCAGTCCGGTGCGTCGGAATTGCCGCCCACCACGATGAGCCGCGGGCGTATGCCGGCGCTGCGCGCAAGGCGCCCCAGCGCCCGGATGAGGTTGTCCACCCCTTTCCGCGGCACGATGCGGCCGACATGGAGAACGATCGGCTCGTCTTTGTCGAAGCCGAGGAGCCGGCGCGCAAAGGCGCGGCGCACCGGCCAGAATTCGCGCGCATCGAAACCGCAGGGAATGATGCGGATTCTCTCCCGTTCCGCCCCGTAGAGGGAGATCAGGTCCACGCAATCCTGCGGACATTCCGCGATGACCGTCGCAGCCTGCTCGACGATGCGGTCCTCGATGTCGATCCGCTCGTCGGGGAACTCATCGGCCCCGCGCTGGTGCAGGCGCCGCACGCGGCCCAGGGCGTGAAAGGTGACGACAAACGGGATGCCGAAAAGCGCTTTCAACTTCAGAGCGACGAGCCCGGACATGAAGAAGTTCGCATGCACGAGGTCATATCCGCCGTCCGCATGGCAGTGCTCCGCGAGGCGCGCCGTGAATTCCGGCATGACGGGCAGCATCGACTCCTTGCGCAGCGGATACTCGGGTCCCGCACGCACGTGAACGATGCGTAAGCCCTTCTTCAACTCCACGACTTCCGGCAGGGCGGGATTATCGCGTCGCGTGAAGATATCGAGCGTGTATCCCAGGGCATGCACATGACGCGCGATGCTCGCCACATAGATGTTCTGCCCGCCGCTGTCATTTCCGCCGGCAATCGCGAGCGGCGAAGCGTGATCACTGATGATTGCGATCTTTCTGGCCATAGCACTCCTGTCTCAAGGCTGGCTTTGCGCGCGCTTCCGCATCGCCTGGAGCGCGCTGCGATCGAAGGCGGGAAGAACGGCGTGTAGGGTTACAGCAAACCGCATGCCACTTCTTCTCCAGGAAGCAGCCGGGCTCTATAGCGCTTCTCGCCGCCGCTACTGCTCGTGCAATCGTTTCTTTCAGCCGTCATGCCTCGCGCCGCGCAGCGCACGGAAAGCAGTTTTTTCACTGGGCGCCGCGTAAGATTTACCGGCGGCGGCACGGGCACTGCCACCGTGTCGATCAGGAGACGCCGGCATGCGGATTGCTTCGCGTTCGCTCTCGCCCGTCTCCGCAAGGAGTCTTCCGTGGCTGCTGCACCTGCGAACCGGTGCCGACATGAATCATGCACCTGCACCGTGGAACCAAGCCTCGCCTATTGCTGCGAATACTGCGCCCGTGCCGACCAGCAGCCGGGTACCGAAGAGCAGGGAGAGGTTTGCGAGTGCGGTCATCCGGAGTGCCGGCGCAGGGACGAAACCGAACTTCGGGACAGTGAGGAGAATATGTTATGAGCGAAGTGAAACAGGACCGAAGCGCACCCGGCGCGCTACAGATGCGTGACGAACCGAAGCCGCCCTTCCCCGAGCAACACCAGCAGCCGCCAGGCAGCGAGGCGGACCTCAGGCCGCGTCCGCGCTACGAGGCACGACGCTATCGCGCCGCCGGCAAGCTGGAGGGCAGGACGGCGCTCGTCACGGGCGGCGATTCCGGCATAGGTCGCGCGGTCGCGGTGCTCTATGCACGCGAAGGAGCGGATGTCGCGATCAGCTATCTGCCGGCCGAGCAGCAGGATGCCGAGGAGACGCGACGCGCAGTGGAGGCGGAGCGGCGGCGCTGCCTGCTCCTCCCAGGAGACCTGAGCCAAGCGTCGACCTGCAACGAAGCCGTGGAGAAAACCGTGACCGAATTCGGCGCGCTCGATATCCTCGTCTCGAACGCGGCCTACCAGCGTCGCAAGCATGACATCGCGGAAATCACCGACGAAGAATTCGACCGCACGTTCCGCACGGACATGTACGCCTACTTCTTTCTCTCGCGCGCCGCGCTGCGCCATATGAAGCCGGGGAGCGCCATCATCGCGACGAGCTCGATAACGGCGATCAGGGGATCCAAGGCGCTGCTCGATTACTCCTCGACCAAAGGCGCGATCAACGCATTCACCAAGTCGCTCGCGCTATACGCGGCCGACCGGGGTATCCGGGTCAACGCGGTCGCGGCGGGTCCGGTGTGGACGCCTCTCAATCCGGCCGACCCCGGTCTGAGCCCCGAGCAGGTTGCTGAGTTCGGCAAGTCGACTCCGCTTGGACGGCCCGCGCAGCCGGAGGAGGTCGCCCCCGCCTACGTGTTTCTCGCCTCGGACGCGGACTCTTCGTTTATCACCGGCATCGTGCTGCTGGTGGCGGGCGGCGAGGCCGCCGGCAGTTAGAGCGCCTCGACTATTCGAGGAGCGCCGCCGACTCCGTGTTCATGAGCTCGTTCTTGCGCTGGGCGATCCGCTCGCCGAGGCCGACGAGATCGATCTTCGCCTTTCTCGCCTTGGGGAACATTTCCTTCTGCTCTTCCGCAATGTGATGATCGACGTACTCGCCGAGAACGATGAACTTCGCGTCGTACATGTCGTCGCCCGGCTGCATCTGCTCGAGCTGGGAGATGAGTTCCTCCGCCAGCTGATGCTCGACCAGCGCCTCGTCCATGAGCTCATCGTCGTGGATCGACTCGCGGATCGCGGGATATACGATCTCGTTCTCGACCTGGCTATGGACCTTGAGCTCGGTGCAGGCCTGCTTCACCAGCTGCGCCTTTTCCTCAGAGTCCCCGGAATCGAGCTTCTCGAAATCCTTGAACATCTTGCGGACCTTGTCGTGATCCGCCTTCAGCATGGACAGCGCGTCGGTCTTGGACGGTTTGCGTGGCATGGTCTTCTCCTTCAGTTAAACGCCTGACCGAAGAGCAAACTCCATACCACGGGACCGGACGCCATCCCCAGCGGGAAAGGCGTTTTCTTTCAAGGCGCCGGCGCAGCGAGCGCGGCGCCGCCTTGTAAATTTTTCGCCCGCCGAGGCCTGAATGCAGCGCTATTCCGCCTCGAGCTTTGCCTGCTGCACGACCTGGGCCCAGCGGGCGATCTCCGTCTTGACGTGCGCCGCAAAGCCCTGCGGTGTTGTCGTGGAAACGGCGATGCCCTGCTCCTCGAGCCGGCGTCGCAGCGTGCCTTGCGCAAGCAGCTTGTTGAGATCCGTATTGATCTTGGTGATGATTGCCTGCGGCACCCGCGATTGAGTGCACAGCCCATACCAACCCGTCACGTCGTAGTCCGGGAACCCCTGCTCGGCGAAAGTGGGGACTTCCGGCACCTGCGCGTTACGCTTGGCGGAGGTGACGCCGAGCGCCCGGACCTTCTTTGCGCGGATCGCGCCGAGCGGCCCGCCGGCGAGGTTGCCCACCGACGATTCCATGTGACCGCTCATCACGTCGGCGAGCGCGGCAGCCGCGCCCTTGTACGGCACATGGACGATGTCGATGCCCGCCATCATCTTGAAGAGCTCGATGGAAAGATGAGGCGAAGCGCCTACACCCGAAGAGCCGAAGTTCACCTTCCCGGGATGCGCTTTGGCGTAGGCGACGAACTCCTTCAGGTTGCGGGTGGGCATCGAGGGATGGACCATGAAGACGTTCGGCACGCCGCCGATCATCGCCGGAAAGGCGAAGTCCGCGATCGGATCATAGGTGAGCCGCTTGCGGAAGCGCGCCGGCGTGACGCTGTGCGAACCGATATTGCAGAGGACGAGCGTGTGGCCGTCGGGCGCGGCGCGCGCAGTTGCTTCCGTCGCGATATTGCCCGCGGCGCCGGGCCGGTTTTCAACCAGCACGTTGGCCCCCCAGAGCTCGCTCAGCGCTGCGGCAACGATGCGCGCCGTCGTATCGACCCCGCCGCCGGGTGAGTAGCCGACCATGATGCGCACCGGTTTGCTGGGATATTGCTGCGCACTCGCCGCACCCACCGCCAGCGCGCACGCGGCCAGAAGCAAGGGACGGATCCGTAAACGAATGCACCGCAGTGCTGCTTTCAGCATTTCACTCCTCCTCGTTTTATGAAACCTCGACGTCGTACCCTTACCCCGGGCAAGATGGCAGCGTAGTCTACCGCCTAAACCGGCGCGCCGCGATACAGCCTGCCGACAGGTCGGCCGCCGGCCTTAACGGCGCGCGCGGCCCCATCAAAGCGGACAACAGTTCGCGCGCAGCCCGCGTCCCGCTCTGCAGCGCACCGGCCACTGTGCCCGCTTCGCCTTCCACATCAGTCGCTTCGCCTGCGAAGTACAGTGTCCGGGCAAGCGACGCGGCCAGCACCGCGCGTGCCTTCGCGCCGCCCACGAGCACGTAGCTGTACGCCCCGCGCGCGTGAGGGTCACGTTGCCAGTCGTGCACATACGCATTCACGAGCTCGGGACCGGGGTCCAGTTGCTCGCCGAATACGTGCCGCACGCTCTCGAGCGCGCGCTGCACGAGATGCGGAAGCGTGAGCCGCGTCATGCGCGCGGCAATCGGTCCGCCGGCCCATGCGACGAGGAGTGGCGCCCGTACCGGCAGAGCGGTCCACAACGTCGGAAACGGCGCATCCGGCGCATGAAAGAACGTCGCGTCACGGTAGCGGCCGCGTTCGAGCGTTTCCCAGAAGGCGCGGCGAAAATGAAGCGCGACTTTGGTGACCGGCCCCGCGCCCAGGCGCCGCAGCGCGGGCAGCTTGCCGCCCAATGCCGGGGTGAAACGCACGGCGCCCGGCATATCGCGCCGGCACTGCAGCACGCCAACGGGGAGCGTGATGATGGCGCGCGCGGCGGTTGCGCGCAAAACGCGGCCGCCCGACAGAGCGTCGATGCGAACCGCGCCGCGCTTCCACTCGACCGCGCGAACCACGGTCTGCAGCTTGGTCGCGACGCTGCTGCCCGCCAGCATGCCGTGCAGAAGGGCGAGCAGCGGGCCGTAACCGCGAAGCGGACGCGCAAGCGCATTGCCGGACGCCGCGTTGCTCCACTCCTCCACGATCGCCCTTGCGCTCGCGCGCGCCGGATCCGCGGCGTCGTAGCCTTGCACCAGCATGCGGGCGTACGCACGCGCCTCCTCCGAAAGCGTGCCGCGCAGCGCGCGGTCGAGAAAGGCATCGAAGGTGAGGTCGCGTTGCGCAAGCGCGTGGCTTGCCCTCATCGCCTCTTGTATTTCCGCGAAGAAGTCCCCGCGCGCGGTGAGCCTTCCGTTCTCCAACAGCCAGGGCTTGCGCGGTGCATCGACCGCCGCCGTGCCCGCTCTCTCCAGCAGGGCCAGCGTCGCAATCGGCCATCCGTGGATGAACTCGGCGCCGAGCTCCACCGGGACGGCGAGCCCCGGGACCTCGAGCGTATGGCAGCGTCCGCCGATGCGATCGCGCGCTTCGAGGAGTAATGCCGATTGCCCGGCGCGCGCGAGCTCGACCGATGCGGCGAGCCCTGCCGCGCCGGCGCCGATCACCAGCGCGTCGTAGTCGGGCTTCGCCATCGCGCGCTTCAGTGACCGTTCGCTGCCGCCGGCTCGATCAGTTCGGGACCGTCGGCACGGGCGTCGTTCACGCGCGCGCTGACGCGGTAACACTCGAGGCCTTCCACCATGCCGGCGGCAAGGAGCGCCGTCATCTTTGCCACGCCCGTCGCCTGAGGATCGAGCCACCCTGCGTGCAATGCGTCGGGCGCAACGACCGGCATCCTCTCGTGTATCGCTGCGAGCGTCCCTTTCGCCGCACTCGTCAGGATCGCGCAGCTTCGCACCGCTTCGCCGGTGTCCGGATCGACCCAACGCGACAGCACGCCGGCGAAACACAAGAGCCGCCGGTCGCGCCGGACGATGAAATAAGGCTGCTTGGCGCGGCGCGTGTGCGCGCTGACGCTCGCCGCTGCGCTCGAGTCCTGCCACTCGTACCAGCCCACCGCAGGAACGAGGCAGCGTGAGCGGCGCAGCGCATCGCGCCACATCGGCTTCACCGCAGCGTCCTCAACGCGCGCATTAAAGCTCGCATTGGGCGGACGCGCGTCCTTCCACCAATGCGGGACGAGACCCCAGCGCGCGGCGGTCAATTCGAGCGCGCCGCTTTCGCGGTCGAAACCCAGCACGGGCACGACTGCGGTCGGCGCAACGTTGAAGCGCCGCACGAACGGCGTGTTGCTGTGCCGCCCGATATGCCAGGCGCGCTCGATCGCCGCCTCATCGGGACTCACATAGCGGCCGCACATACGCTCGCTCGGGATTTCATGAAACGAGCGAACCTTACGCGTACGCGCACGCGCTGTAAATCCGCGAGCCCGATTCTCGGCTATCATAGGCCGCGCCTTCGTTCGCACAATTTCCCGAAAGGAAAGGTTATGAATATCGGCAAAGTGACGTGCTGGCTCCTGCGCATCCCGTTCACCTTTCCGCTCGTCAAGGAAACCCAGCATGCACTCGCAAACTTCGTCGAAGTGCAAACGGACGACGGGTTGAAGGGTCACGCGCTTTCTACCTATCCGATGCCGCACGGCGTGCGCGAATTCGTAAACCGCGAGGCGGCGCCCGCGATACAGGGAATGGATGCGCTGCGTCCCGAAGAGATACGGAACAAGCTCGTCCTCGCCACGGCTCGCAAGCACGTCATGGGCGCCTGGAACTGTGCGGTGAGCCTGATCGACATCGCGCTGTGGGACGTGAAGGGTAAGGCGCTGGATCAGCCGGTGTGGAAGCTCCTCGGTGGCGCGCACGCGAAGCTCCCGGCATACATCACCTTCGGGCTTCCGCGCTACAGCATAGACGAGCTCATCGAAGTGGCGCGGATGCTGGTGAGGGACGGCCAGACGAGCCTCAAGATGGTTGTGGCGAAGGGATCCAATCCGTACGACGAAATACTCGGCCAGCCGACGGACGCCGACATACTCGAAGATGCGCGCCGTGTCGCGCGGCTCCGCGAGGCGCTCGGCCCCGACATCGAGCTCATGATGGACGCGAACAAGGGTGCGACCTTCGCGCAGGCGCTCAAGCTCGCGAAGCTGTGCGAGCCCTACAACCTCACATGGTTCGAGGACCCGGTGCTCAAGGGCGACCCGCGTCTGATGGCGCGGCTGCACGCACAGACGACGATCCCGATCGCGGCGGGCAGCACCGCGACATCGGACCTCATGTTTCTGCGCGAGTACCTCGTGCAGGAAGCGGTGGACTATCTCCAGCCGAACGTGCGCGACATCGGCGGCTACACGCAGGGCCTCAAGGCCGCCGGCATCGCGCAGGCGTTCAACGTGCCGCTCGCGATGGGTGGCAACTACCCGCATATGAACATGCATCTCCACGGCGGCGTGCCGAACGGCGGGCGCGTCGAATTCCACTGGCAGGGATGGAAGTGCGTCGAGGCGCTGTTCGACGGCGCGCCCGGGCCAGTCAACGGCACCGTGACGCTGCCCACAGCGCCAGGGCTCGGCTTCACGCCGAAGAGCGGGATACTCGACCTCGCCGTCGATTGAACCCGCTTCAGCCCGGGCGCAGGCCGAGCGTCGCTGCGAGCCAGGAGGATACGATCGCCGCGACCCTGTCCTCGCGGCCGTTGTAGAAGTGGTCGCAGTCCGCGACGATCTCCACGGCGCAGGGCCCGCCGGCTGCCCGCTGAAATTCCTCGGCGGGATAGCGGTCCACGTCTTCCTTGTCGCCGCGGATCGCGAGCACCGGGCATTTGATCTTCGGTGCAAGCGCGATCGTGTCGGGAACCGTCTTGATGCGGTCGAGGAAACTCTCCGCGCTGATCACGTACCACCACCCGGGCATGAGCATGAGCTCGCGGCCCCGCCCTTCGTCTACGAGCTTGCGCGCGTGCGCCGTCAACTCCGCGAGCCGATCCATCGCGAACAGGGGCTCGATGCCGGTGGCCACAGCGCCGCGCTCCCCGCCTCTTCCTGCGGAAAGCAGCACGAGCGCGCGTGTCGTCGGATGATCGACGACGTGCTGCACACCGAGCATGCCGCCGTTGCTGTGCCCGATCACGATCGGGTGCGGGAAGCCGCGCGCGGCGAGCCAGTGCGCCGCGGTGCGATTGTCGGCAAGCGCCTCGCGCGTGAACTGGAACGCCCCACCCTCGGCAACGCGGCTCGCGCGGGTGCTCAGGATGTCGTGCCCGCGGCGGTTGAAAGCGAGGCAGGCGAAACCCAGCCGCGTCAGCGCGGGCGGCAAAAACCGCGACGGGCCGACGTAGAAATTCATCGTGTTCCCGTGAAAGAGGAGCACTGCGCCGGCGCTCGCGCCGCCATCGGGCTCGTAGTACGCGCCGTCGAGCGGCACGGTATCGGTGGGAATGGAAACGAGCTCGGTACGCATGCGCTCCCCCGCAGGCGAAAGCGGTCCCGGGGAAAGATTACGGCTGGTTGCCGCCGATCTTGACGAGCCGCGGCTTCACCCGGCGCACGATGGTCGGTGCCCGTGTCTCGCCCTTCTTCGGCAGCTTGGCCGGACCCGTGTCGAGCGGCTGTATCGTGGACACGGCATGCTTATAGACCTTGTCGGTGGCCGTGCCCTTCATGAGGATGACGTACTGGTCGAAGGAGACGATCTCGCCTTCCAGCTTCACTCCGCTTGCGAGGAACACCGCGACCTTGCGATGCTCATCGATCATCTGTCGCAGAAAGCGGTCTTGCGCGGATTGCGCCGGCGCCCCGCTTTCTTTTCCCGTCTTCTTCGGGGACGCCTTCTTCTTTACCGGCTTCGCCAGCCTCGCAGCCATTTCACGAAATTCCCGAACGCGCGATGTACGCAGATTCTAAGATTATAGCGCGCGCAATACGTTCCCGCGACCGACACGCGAGCGTACACCGCGCGTGCTTGCGTAGGTGTTTAACTTACGCAATCACAAATGGGCTATGCTTCACGCGACACGACTGTGGAGGCGGAAATGACAGGCAAAAGCGGCTCGGCGAACTTTGAAGGGCGGGAGCTGACAGGCAAGGTGGCGCTCGTCACCGGCGCATCGCGCAACATAGGACGGGCCATTGCGCTTGCGCTCGCGCAGGGCGGCGCCGAGGTGGCGGTGAATGCGCGAACCTCACGCGACGATGCGGAAAAGGTCGCCGAAGAAGTGCGGGCGGCAGGCGGGCAGGCGGAAGTGTGCATGGCGGACATCGCGGATGCCGCACAGGTCAGCGGCATGGTGCAGACGACGCTGAGGCGCTTCGGGCGGATCGACATCCTCGTGCTGAACGCCTCGGTGCGCAAGGAGACGCCGTTCCGCGAAATGAGCTTCGATGAGTGGCGGAGCCTGCTCGCGGTCACCCTCGACGGCGCCTTCCATTGCACGAAAGCCTGTCTCCCAGCGATGATCGAAGCCGGAGGCGGCAGCATCGTGACGATCGGCGGCATGACGGCGCTGTCCGGCGCCAGGGGCAGGGTCCACGGCTCCGTCGGCAAGCACGGGTTGTATGGCATGACGCGTGCACTAGCCCGCGAGCTCGGCGAGTACGGCATACGGGTCAACTGTGTGGCGCCCGGCCAGATGAACACCGCGCGTGCTGCGGGGCGGGCGGCGCGCCCCGATGCGTCGCTCGTGCCGCTGGGGCGTCGCGTGGAACCGGGAGAGGTAGCCGGTACGGTGCGTTTTCTCTGCGGCCCCGGCGCACGCATGGTGAGCGGGCAGCTGATTTACGTGGACGGCGGGCAAATGATGTTCTGAGGTGCCGCTGGCGTTCTTGCAAGCCGGGCCCATCGATTTTACCTCCGCGCGTTGACGCCACTGCGGTGGCTCAGCGACGGACGATTTCCATCCCGCAGCGCATGTTGCCGCTCGCAGCGGCGCAAACGGGTGCCGCTTCTCCGAAATCGCGCGCAGCGCCTTGCGCGCCTGCCGCTCTTCCTCGATTCCCAAATGCTGCCGCTATAATCGCACCGCTTCCTCATGGCCCTCGCTCTCGTCCTCATCCTTTCCACCACCGTTTTCGTGAGCCTCAAAGGCGCGCGCGTGCTCGCCACGCTTTTTGCCGTGGACCTCGGGGCCGGTCCGCTGGAGACGGGAATACTTTTCGCGCTGCATGGTGTGCTGCCGTTCGCGCTCTCTGTTCATGCGGGGCGCATCGCCGATCGGTTCGACAACCGAGTCCTCATGTATTGCGGATTGGGCGGCTACACAACGAGCCTGCTGCTCCCCTTTCTCGTGCCGACGTTGGCGGGGCTCTATGTCGCCGTCGCGCTGGGAGGCATCACGAGCATGCTTTTTGTCGTCGCCGCGCAGAATCTGGTCGGCATGCTCTCCTCCGCCGAAAGGCGCACGCGCAACTTCAGCTATTACAGCCTGGGGGAGTCTTCGGCGAGCGTCGTCGGCCCGATATTCGTCGGCCTCTCCATCGATGCTTTCCGGCATCCGCTCACGTTCCTGTTTCTCGCCCTATTGACGGCGCTGTGCGGCCTGCTGCTCTACGCGCGACGCAAGATGATTCCGCACGCTGCACGGCCCGACGCAAAACCCGGCCCCCGTGCGATGGGCGATCTCCTCAAGCTTCCGGCAATGCGCGCGGCGCTCGTCACCAACGGTGTCGTCATGGCGGGCCTGGATCTCTTCAATCTCTACATGCCGGTTTACGGGCATGCCATCGGGTTTTCCGCCACGACGATCGGTTTCATACTGGGCGCGTTCGGCGTTGCGGCATTCATCACCCGGCTCGCGATTCCGCCGATCACGGCGCGCTGGGGCGAGCGTGCGATGATGGCGGCGGCGCTCGCCCTTTCGGCGCTCGCTTTCGTCGTGTTTCCATTGACCACCAGCGCCCTCGTCCTTGGCGTAGCGGCCTTCGTGCTCGGGCTCGGACTAGGCTGCGGCCAGCCGCTCTCGATGATACTCGCCTTCAATGCGGCGCCGGCCGGCCGCTCTGCGGAAGGCATCGCGATGCGGCTTGCCGTGAGCTACGGCGCGCACGTCGTCATACCGCCGTTCTTCGGAGCGATCGGGACGGGACTCGGGCTTGCGCCGATCTTCTGGACCTGCGCGGCGCTGCTCGCCGGTGGCTCTTTCCTCAACCGGCGCGGCCGCGGCGCGCGCGAGAAGCAGACAGAGTGAATTGACGATCAGGCCATGCGCACGACGATTTTACCGACCTGCGCGTTCGACTCCATGCGCGCCTTGGCCTGCTGCAGCTCGTCGAAGCCATAGATCCTGTCGATCAAAGGCGTGATCCGCCCGTCCGCGATCGCCGGCAGCACATCGCGTGTAAAACCGCGCACCGCCCGCGCACGTCCTTCGGCAGTGAGCTTGCTGTTCGAGACGCCAAAGACCAGGTAGCGGTTGGCGTGCAGTGCAGCGAGATCGATTTCGCTCTTGAGCACGCCGTCAACATAGCCGACGGTCGCGATGCGGCCCTGATACGCGAGTGCGCGCATGCATTCCGGAAACACCGACCCGCCGACACAGTTGACGACGAGAGCGACGCCTCCGCCGCCGCTCGCTTCTTTCGCGCGCGCCGCGAAATCGCCGCTCCGCGTCGCGATGCCAACCTCGAGGCCCACGCTTTTGAGGCGCTCGAGCTTCTTCGTGGAGCCGGACGTCCCGATGGTGTGCGCGCCGAGCATCGAAGCGATTTGTATGCTCGCCACGCCCGCGCCCGACGAAGCGGCGGTCACGAGGAGCCACTCGCCGCGCTGCAATCCGCCGAAGGGAAAAAGCATTTCGTATGCGGTCAAAAAGCTGACCGGGATCGCGGCCGCTTCTTCCCAACTCAGGCGCTCGGGCGCCGGCATCGCCTGGTGCGCCTCCATCACGGCATACTCGGCAAAGCCCCCGCGAGCCCTGCCCATTACCCGTGCGCCGGGCTCAATGCCCGTTACGCCTTCGCCCACGGCGTGCACGATGCCCGACACTTCGTTCCCGCCGAGCTTTTCCGGCCCGCCGTGAACGACACCGCCAACGATCAGCTCGCCGCGGTTGAGCGCGCTCGCCTTGACTTCAACGACCATCTGTCCCGCGCCGGGCCGCGGCACGGGCACTTCGCGGAACTCGAGTACCGCCTCATTGTGGGCGGTCTTGATCCAGCATGACTTCATGGCAGCTCCCTCACTCGTTCCAATTGCGATGCCCTACGCCTGCATCGGCCAGCCGATCCATTCGCACACGCCGCGGCCCATGATCCAGCGCTTGTCCTCGTCGCTGAGCCACGGTATTTCCTCGGTGAACATCGTGACCCCCTGTCGGTAGATGCAGGGCAGGCGTGAAAGATCGGTCCCCCAGAACATACGCTTCGGTCCGAATGCATCATACACACGGCGAATATAGGGGTGCAGCCGGCGGTACGGATAGGCGTCGCGCGTGAAACACGGCAGCGCCGTCGCCTTCACCGCGACGTTGGGACGCTTCGCGAGCACGAGCAGCCTGTCGAGATCGCGGAAAGCTTCCTCGTCGTAGGTATTGCGTTTCAGCGCGAGGTGGTCCATGACGAGCTTCAATCCCGGATGCCGCGCCGCGATACGGTCGATGAGATGCACGTGCGCGTGCGTGACGAGCACCATGATGGGGATGCCGAGGCGTTCGGCTTCGACCCACAGCCAGTCCATGCGCCCCTCTGTAAGCGGCGGCAGCAGCATCGGTGCGTGAAAGGTGAAGCGCAAGCCGAGCATGCCCGGCTGGTCTAGCCACGTCGCGACGCGTGCTCGCGCACCGGGCGCTTCAGTGTCGAGCCGCCCCATCACCGCCAGCCGGTCGGGATGCGCACGCGCCGCTGCGAGTGCAAGATCGTTGCGGTCGCCCTCCCATGAGGGCGGCACGATGACGACGCGATCGACGCCGGCCGCATCCATCTCACGGAGCAGTTCGTCCTTGTCGATCGGAACGTCGCGATGGGCTTCGAGCCGCGCAGGCCAGGGCCTCTCCGGCGTGTTCGCACCCCAGATATGGACCTGTGCATCGACGATCAGCATCTACTCTTCTCCTTTCGCGATCTTTTCCGGAATTCTCGCACACTCTCCGGGACACTCGGATTCCGCGGCGCGCCGGGGTTCGTGACAGGTGGGTTACAAAGACACAAATTGTTACACCGCGCGGGAGGAACCGCGAGTCTGCGCAGCCGGTCGGAGAGATGCGGGCATTTCGTGCAGGAGGGCGTTGCAGCGCGAGGCTCGAATCCTTTTCGATACTTGGAGGCACATAATGAACAGGCGCGTATTAAACACCCTCGTTTCCGTCACGCTGGCAGCCGCCGCACCTTTCGCTCTCGCGCAGGAGCCGCGCGAGGCGCCGCATGCGCGCCATCACGGCGCACAACATCAGCAGCATGGGCAGCGCGCGTTCACGCTGCCGAGCGAGCGCGTTGAGGCCCGGCTCGCCTACCTCAAGACGGCACTCAGGATCACCGACGCGCAGGAACCGCAGTGGGAAGCGTTCGCCGGCACGCTGCGCAAGCAGGCGCGCGACATGGACGAGCGCATCAAGGCACGCCGCGCGCAGATGACGGACGCGAAGCGCGACGTCCAGCCGACCGCCATCGAGCGTCTCGAACGCCGTCAAGCCCGGCTCGCTGCCGCATCGGCGCGCCTCAATGAGATGCTGACGGCAGCCAAGCCGCTCTACGCCGCACTCTCTCCCGAACAGCAGAAAGTCGCCGACGAGTTGCTCAGCCCGCATCGGCGCGGCATGCGGCATGGCTACCGCCGGGGCCACGCCTGATCCGAATACGCGTCGCCAAAGCGGCTCCACGGCAGCCGGTCGAGTCGCGCCGGAATATCGGTGCGCAGGAATTGCGCCCGACTTTCGCTGGTCTCGTCGTGAGCGCGCCTTTCCTCTGACATGGGCCTATCGCTGCTGTGCCGGCTTCCAGCGTGCGATACGCGTGCTCAGGCTTCAAGGCGCCGGGTAGTTGCGACGGAGGCGACCGCCATCGTGCGCAAGTCGCGCTCGATCCGGATGATGACGAAGAGAAACACGCTGAATACAAAGACCGCTAACGCACCCGCTGCCATGCCGGCATACGCCATCACGCGCGTATTGCGGCTGGCATAACCGGCGAGCCGCTGCTCGTACACCTTCTTCAGATTTTCGTTTTCCTGGCGTGTCGTGCGGATGAGCCGCTCTACGCCGTCAGCATGCCAGCGCAGCATGCGATGCGGGTCCATCCTGCGCTCCTCGGGCAGCCTCGCCTGCTCGGGCCCGGTGCGGGCGAGCTGTTCCGACAGCGAGACGAGCGTAGTGAGATAGAGCCGCATCTCGGCGTCGCTTTTGAGATCGAGGCTGGCCATGAGGCGGCTCACGCTCCAGAGCGTCGCCTCGGGAACCGGGACGATCGGCGCGAAAGCCGTCTTCACGTAATCGTCGAGGTTGCGCGAAATGATACGCAGCGCCTCCCCCACTTCGACGCCATTTCCGCCGCGCGACGGCCGGGCCTCGGCCGGCCAGGGCGGCGGCGTTGGCCGATCGGCGAGCCGGAACTTCTCCAGGGAAAGCGTCTGCTGGAGCGTTTCGTCGCGGTCCTCGGGCTTTACTTCGGCAGGAGGCTGGGGTGGATCGACGAGCAACCCGTTCACCGCAGCCGCCGCTGCGGCAACCGCCGTGACGATTGCGGCGGTTGCCACACACAGCATGAGCACCCTCCAGACCCTCACATACAGGTTTTCGATGCCGTCTTCGATCCGCATGTCAGGGTCTGCGCGAAGCGAACACGAAGCCGCGCTCAGAGCCGCGGCGTGCTTTCGCTGCCATAGGCTCTCTCGTGTAGTGTCTGGCAATGTATGCAGCGGGTGGCGAAAGGGTACGCCTGCAGCCGCTTGAACGCGATGTCGTCTCCGCAATCCACACAGGTGTTCGCCTCTCCGGTTTCCAGACGATCGCGCGCCGCCTGGATCTCCTTCAGCTTCTGCAGATAGTGCTCGAGCAGCTTGTGATCCACCTCCTCCTGCATGGTGGCCGTCGCTTCGTCCGCAGAGTCATACACTACGCCGACCAGGTCGATGTATTTCTGATCGGCAAGCTGGGGCATCGAGGCACGGATCTTTTTCCGCACTTCCCGCTCCAGTTCGTCCAGCGCGCGTGCGAGCTTCGTGCTTTGCGCCTCGCTCAGAGTCACGTTCCGTTCCTTTCATGCGTGGCTGCATTATCGTCGATTGCCCTTAGAACGGACGAATCGCGGATGGTTTCAGAAGGATCGGACGCGACGCCGCGGCCGCGCGCGGGTCTTGCGGGCCCGGGGTGGGCTCAACAGAAGGCGCGCGGGATGCGGCGGCGCAGTCATATCACAAAAAAATTCATCTGGCATCGCGCCACGCGCGTGCACGCCGTCATGCCGAGGGTAGCGGCCATCCCAGCCACTCGCACACGCCGCGCCCCATGATCCAGGCCCTGTCCTCCTCGGTGAGCCAGGGGATCTCCTCGGTGAACATCGTGATGCCTTCGCGATAGCTGCACGGCAGGCGCGAGAGATCCGTGCCCCAAAACATGCGACGCGGACCAAATGCGTCGTAGACGCGGCGGAGGTAAGGATGAAGGCGCCGGTACGGATAGGCGTCGTGGGTGAAGCATGGCAGCGCGCTCGCTTTGACGGCGACATTCGGGCGCCGCGCAATCGCGAGTAGGCTGGCGAGCCCGCTAAACGCTTCCTCGTCTTTCCCGCCGGTCAGCGCGAGATGATCCATGACGAGCTTCAACCCTTGATGACGCTCCGCGATGCGGTCGATGAGATGAACCATGGAGTGGGAGACGAGCACCATTATGGGCACGCCGGCACGCTCGGCCTCCGCCCACAGCCAGTCGATGCGTCCCTCGGTGAGCGGCGCCATCAGGTTCGGCCGGTGAAACGTGAACCTGAGCCCGAGCATGCCGGGCTGCTCCCGCCAGCGCGCGATGGCGTCGCAAGCGCCGTCCGCTTCCGCGTCGAGGCGACCCATCACCGCAAAGCGATCGGGATGCTCGCGCGCGGCTGACAGCGCGAGGTCGTTGCGCTCGCCTTCCCAAGATGGCGGCACGACGACGGCACGCGCGATACCGGCGGCATCCATTTCCCGCAAGAGCTCGTCCTTGCCAAGCGGCACGGGCCGATGAGGCGGATGGCGGGCGGGCCACGGACGTTCCGGCGTGTTGGGTCCCCAGATGTGAACCTGCGCATCGACGATGAACATGCTTTTGTTCCTTGTTATGTGCCCGGCGCGTGCGCGCGGCGTTGGCAGCGAAGAAAAAAGCGATTTTACATGCGACTTCTCCATTGCCGCGCGCGTTGATGCGTGCGCTATGATGACCGAAGCGCGCGAGACGTGGGCAAGGCGGCGCACCGGCAAGGCTGGAACGCACGGGCGTGCGGCTTGTCAACCGCAATGCGACGATTCACTTCGCGGCGGCGCGCGCGCGGGAACCGGTTTACGCCCGTGATTGCTCACGCTTTTTTTGGCCGCGAGTTGGTTTCGGGACCACACCCACCACGCTGAAGTGGGCTTTGGCGACACTGCACGAGGAGCGAAGCGTTTATGTCCAGGGCGGTGCACCGCGAAGGAAGCAGAGCCGCGACGGGCCGTACGGCGGGCCAAGGAACCATGCTTTTTCCGCTATGTCCATTGATGTAAGGCAAATTCACTGCAGCGGGAGGTAAAACGACGATGCCGACCAATTCGAACCAGTCCGAGCGCCAGATCGAGTTTGTCAGGAATCTCCACGCATTCGCACAACAGCACCGCGCCAGCCATTGGTCGGGAAGGTTTGCCGAATTCCTCGAAAAGATTCTGCCCAGCAACGCGCGGGGGGTCGCACGCAGCAGTCACCAGTACATCTGGGACATGATCCGGTGGCAGGGATCGGAAATCGATCAGGAAGGCCATACCCGCTACAAGCTCTTTGCCGACGAGCTCTACGGAATTGACGACGCGCTGGAGCGTCTTGCCGATTACTTCAAGGCCGCCAGCGCGGGCTCCGAGGTCGGTCGTCGCCTGCTTCTCATGCTGGGACCGCCCTCGGGCGGCAAGTCGAGCATCGTGATCCTGTTGAAGCGCGGGCTCGAAGAGTACAGCCACACCGACGAAGGGGCGATCTACGCGATTCAGGGCTGCCCGGTGAACGAGTCGCCGCTGCATCTCGTGCCCTACACGCTACGCCCGCAGTTCCGCGAAATTTACGGCGTCGAGATCGTCGGCGACCTCTGCCCGCTCTGCCGCTCGCGTCTTTCTGAGCGAAGGACCGACGCGCGTGAGGCGGCCGAGCAGACTTCGACGCTGCGCCGCGGGGACAAGCTTGCCGGCGACTTCATGCAGATGCCGGTGCAACGCATCTTCATCTCGGAAGCGGGGCGCGTGGGCATCGGGACCTATGCGCCGCACGATCCCACCACCGCCGACATCGCCGATCTCGTAGGCTCGGTGGATCTCTCCAAAGTCGCCGAGTACGGCGACGAAGGCGACCCGCGCGCGTGGTCCTGGTCGGGCGCCATGTACGCCTCGAGCCGCGGCGTCCTCGAAATGATCGAGATCCTCAAGGTGAAGCGCGAGTTTCTCTATCTGCTGCTCACGCTCACCCAGGAGAAGAACGTCAAGGTGTCGCGCTTTCCGCTCATTTATCTCGACGAAGCCGTCCTCGCGCATACGAACCTCGCGGAGTTCCGGCGCTTCCTGCAGGAAAGCGAGAACGAGGCGCTGCTCGACCGGATGGTGATCATCCAGGTCCCCTACACGCTGAGCTACCGCGAGGAGGCCCGCATCTACAAGAAGCTCATCTCCTCCGCCACGGCGTTCAAGGAAGTGCATCTCGACCCCCACGTGCTCCATACCGCCGCCGTCTTCGCGATACTGACGCGGCTGCACGAAGGCGAGGACAAGGAGACCGAGTTTTCCAAGAAGGTGCGCGTGCACTCCGGGGAAGATGTCGAGGGCGTGAATCAGGCGGATGCGGAGCGCATCAAGGCGCGCATGCCGGACGAAGGGCTCGGTGGGGTGAGCCCGCGTTTCGTCATCAATGCCCTCTCGAACGCCATCATCCAGAGCGACGTGAAGAGCCTCACGACCATGGAAATGCTGCTCGCGCTCAAGGACGCGATCGATTCGGACGCCCGCATCGATCCGAAGAAGAAACGCAAGTGGGTGGATTTCCTCGTGATCGCGCGCAAGGACTTCTACAACCGCTGGGTGAAGGAGGACGTGCACAAGGCGCTTTTCGTCTCCTTCGAGCAGGAAGCGCAGGATCTCCTCGACAAGTACCTCGATGAAGTCGAAGCGACGCTCGACAACCGTCCGGTGAAGGACCCGATCACCAACGAGGAGCGCAAGCCCGACGAACGGTTCCTCCGGTCGGTCGAGGAAAAGATACACATCTCCGACTCCGGCAAGCAGTCCTTCCGCCAGGAGGTGGTGCGCAAGGCGATGGGCGCGTTCAAGCGCGGCGAGAAATTCGCGCTCTCCAGCCATGCCCGCCTGCACGAGGCGATCGAGCAGTATCTCTTCGAGCAGCGGCGAGACGTGCTGCGGCTGGTCAGCTCCACCACCCGTCCCGACGAGGAAGCGAGGCAGAAGATCTCGGTGGTCGAGCAGCGCCTCGTGGACGAGTACGGTTACGACTCGTACAGCGCGCGCGAAGCGCTCAACTACGTGACCACGCTGCTCGCGCAGGAGTAGCGGGCGGTATTCGACCATGCGCGTTCCTCGTCCATTTTGTCGTCGCCAAGGCGGGCTCGCGCGTTAGGATTCATCTGAAGCTACCCTACCACGATGGCGATTGACATGACCCGACCCGAAACACCTTCGCGCGTCTTCGCGACGGTCTCGTGGTACGACCTCTTCTCACGCGGGGCGCGCGACTGGCTGCGGCACAATGAGAAAGTGCGGGAGGCGGTCAGGCAGCGCGTACGGGAATACATCACGGGCCCGGACGTGCTCTCGCGGGCCCAGGGCGGCACTGTCCTTGTCCCTGTGCGGCTCCTCGAGCACGCACGGTTCCGGCTGCGCGATGTCGAGTCCGAGTCGGGCGCCGGGCAAGGCGACGGCGAGCCGGGCCAGGTGTTGCGGCCCGCGCAACCGCAGGCCGGAAACGAGGAAGGTGAGCGTCGCGGCGGCACCGGCGAAGGCGAAGTGAAGTTTGTCCTCGAGCTGAAAGTGGACGATTTCCTCGACTGGCTGTGGGAAGAAATGAAGCTGCCCGAGCTCAAGCCCAAGCAGAGCCCGGTAGCGGAAGACGACGACCTGGTGCGCGAGGGCTGGGACAAGCGCGGTGCGCGCTCGCGGCTCGATCGGCGGCGCACCATCAAGGAAGCGGTGAAGCGCCGCGCCGTGCAGGAGCATCCCGTCCCCTTTACCGATGACGACCTGCGCTTCCGGCAGCTCGTGCGCCGTCCGAAGCCCGCGACGAACGCGGTGGTCATCTTCGCGCTGGACGTTTCCGGCAGCATGGGCGAGACCGAGCGCCAGCTCGCCAAGATGTTCTTCTTCTTCGCGCTGCAAGGCGTGCGGCGACAATATCCCAAGGTCGAGACCGTGTTCGTCGCGCACACCGTCAACGCGTGGGAATTCTCTGAGGAAGACTTCTTCCGGACAAGCGGGACCGGCGGCACGGCGTCGTCGTCGGCCTTCAATCTCGCCCACGAGGTTCTCCACAGCCGCTATGACCCTTCGCGCTACAACAGTTATGTCTTTTACGCTTCCGACGGGGAAAATGCGTCCGACGATCACGACGCCGCAGCGAGCGCGGTCGGGAGGCTCGCGCCGGAGCTCAACTACCTTGGTTACGTGGAGCTCCGCACCTCGCACGGCATTTCGCTGCAAACGGAGATGAGCAGCATACTCGCCGAGCTGAAGGAAGAGCATCCCACCATCGGCATGCGGCAGGTCGCCTCGCATGAGGACGTGTGGGCCGCGCTGCGCGAATTCTTTCAGCAGCAGGCGGAGGCCGCCTGAAGATGACACAGTCGGTAGCCGAATACGCCCCGCGTATCGAGACGCTCGCCCGCAAGCTGGGACTCGACTACCATCCGGTCGACTTCGAGCTCGTTCCGACGACCTTCATGATGGAAGTGGCGGTCTACGGGTTGCCCGTGCGCATGCCGCATTGGTCCTTCGGCGTGCGTTACATCCATGAGCTCATCCGCCGCAGCATGGGCCACTCGCGCATCTTCGAGGTGATGTTTCCCGGCAATCCGTGCCGCGCCTACCTCGTGAGCACGAATACGGTGGCGGAAAACACGCTCGTCACGGCACACGTCCTCGGGCACGCCGATTTCGCGCGCAACAACCAGCTTTTTGCGCGCTTCGAGCAGATGGCGGGCGCGCACATCGTGGAGCACGCAGCAGCCCAGGCGCATCGGATCGAGGAAGCGGTCGCGGAGCACGGGCAGCAGCGCGTGGAGGCGGTGCTGGACGCGGCGCTCGCGCTCGAGCCCCATGTCGACGTCAACCGGGAGTTGCACCGCGCGGATTACGCCGCGCAGCCGAAGCCGCGTCCGGAGCAGAAGTCCGCGCAGAATCCGTTCCGCCAGCGCTTCCGCGGGCTACCGGGCGAGAAGGAAGCGCCGGGCGCCTCGCGCGAGCATCATCGGGCGCCAATTCCCAAGGCCCCGGAATACGATCTGCTGTGGTTCATCGCGCGTTACGCGCCGGAGATGGACGACTGGGAACGAGACATATTCCTCGCGGTACGCGAGGAATCGTTCTACTTCTATCCGGTATTCGCGTGCCACATCATGAACGAGGGCTGGGCGAGTTACTGGCACGCGCGGCTGCTGCGCGAGGCCGATTTCCTGCCGGAGAGTCTCTATCTGGACGCGGTCAAGGCGCACTCCGACGTCGTGCGCCCCTTCGCTGCCGAACAGCAGGCCACCCTAACGGTGAATCCATACCACCTCGGCTTTTCCATGTGGGAGCAGATCGTCGAGCAGCACGGCATCGAGCAGGCGCGGCGCATCTGCGGCGAGGAAGACGATTTCGGATTCATCCGAAACTATCTCGACCGGGATCTCGCCAAGAAACTGGGGCTCTTCGTGTACGAGGCGAAGAGCGGCGGCGAGATCCGCATCACCGGGCGTGACATCGACGAGGTGCGCGAAGCGATCCTCGGGCCCAAGTTCAACTACGGTGCGCCGCGCATCGCCGTCTCGGAGCTGCGGCACGACGGAACGCTCGTGCTCGTCCACGACTACGCGAGCGACGGCCGGGGTCTCGATCTGAGTCGTGCGGCGCGCGTGCTGGACTACGTTCACCGCGTATGGCGGCGGCCCGTCATCCTGCACACCGCCGATGCGCGCGGCGAGCCGCAGGAATTGCACAAGCAATAAATAGAGATCAGGCGCCCGCGCCGTAGCGCGCGAGCGCGGCTTCATCGAACTCGAGACCCAGGCCGGGCCGCGGCGGCACGGCAAGCTCTCCCTTCTCCGGCAGCGGCACTTCCCGGAATAGCCGCGTGGACCACGGCATGTATTCCACCGTGAGACCGTTCGGTACTGCGGCGACGAGATGCACCGAGATTTCCGGGCACAGGTGGTTGACGACGGGGAGATTGAAAGCCTCCGCCATGCCGGCGATTTTGAGCCACTGCGTGATCCCACCCGCCCTCAGAACGTCGATCATGACGATATCGACGGAGCGCGCTTCGAGCATATGGCGAAACGGCACTTTCCCGTACACGTATTCACCGGCCGCAATCGGGGTATCGAGCGCGGAGGCTACACAGGCGAGCCCCGCGTAGTCGTCCGCCGCCACGACGTCTTCGAGCCAGTAGAGGCGGTACTCCTCGATCTGGCGGCCGATCGCAATGGCCTGTCGTACATCCCAGCGCTGATTGATGTCGCACATGAGGTCGATCTCGGGGCCGATCGCCTCCCGGATGAGACGTATACGCTTCACCTCCTGCACCGGGGTCGTGTCGCCCGGCAATGCGAGCTGCGTCTTCATCTGCCGGAAGCCCTGCTGCACCAGCAACGGTGCCGCCCGCACCACATGCTCCAGCGGAAAAGTACGCATGAGGGCGCCGCTCGCGTAAGTCGGCACCCGCTCGCGGTAGCCGCCCGCGAGACGTGCGACCGGCACATCGAGCGCCTTGCCCTTCAGGTCCCATAACGCGATGTCGATCGCGGCGAGCGCGAGCGTGAAGATTCCGCCCGGTCCCGACGAGCCTGCGGCTGCACGGAGCCTCTCCGCGACCGCCTCCACGCGCAGGGGGTCTTCTCCAATTACGAGCGCCGCAAGACTGTCAACCGCGAACCTGAGGGCGCCGGTCAGCGCACCGCCGAAGTAGGTAATGCCGACCCCTTCGAGTCCCTGGTCGGTATGTAAACGCAACGTGACGAAGTCGCGCGTCGCGTGAGGCGAGGCGGGTCCACGGGCGAGAGGTTCATCCGCGGGAAGCCGCACGATGCGTGATTCAGCGCGGGATATCTTCATGGCGTCGAGAAAGCGAAGTGGTGCAGGCAGCACTATACCGTATGCCCCCGGAACACCCCTCGTCGCCCGGGAACGCATGGGCGCCTTTGCTGTCGGCTTTCCTTCAGGGTGTCAAGCCCTACCGTACAACGCGCGCTCGCTGTTAAGCTTACAGGTTGATTTGCCGGAGCTCATATTGATTACACCTTCCATCAAACCCAACCCTATCGCTTACTTCTCGATGGAGATCGCGCTCGCCCCGGACATTCCGACCTATAGCGGGGGGCTCGGGGTGCTTGCGGGCGACACGCTGCGCTCGGCAGCCGATCTGCGGCTGCCGCTCGTGGGCGTGACGCTCGTGAGTCGCAGAGGTTACTTCAGGCAGGAAGTGAACAGCGGGCACCAGATCGAACAGCCGGCCGCGTGGGATCCGGCACAGAAGTGCGAGGCGCTCGAAGCGAAGATCGTGGTTAAGATCCAGGGACGCAAGGTATGGGTCGGCGGCTGGCTTTACGTCGTGAAGAGCCCTCTTGACGGCACCGTGCCGGTCATTCTCCTCGACACAGATCTTCCGGAAAACCATGAAGCGGACCGCGGGATCACGCACTTCCTCTACGGCGGCGATCAGGCCTATCGCCTGAAGCAGGAGATCGTGCTCGGCATCGGCGGTGTACGCATGCTCATCGCGCTCGGCCTGCAGCCGCGCAACTATCACATGAACGAAGGACACTCTGCGCTGCTCGCCGTGGAGCTCATGCGCCGCTTCCAGCTATTCAACCGCAGGCGCCCGCACGAGCCGAGCTACCACCTTCCCGGAGTGCGCGCGCTCTGCAGCTTCACCACGCACACGCCGGTGGAGGCGGGCCACGATCAGTTCGACTGGTCGCTGGTGCAGGACCTGCTGCAGGACTACGTGGCGCTCGACGAGCTGAAAAAGCTCGCGGGAGAGGAACGCCTCAACATGACGCGGCTCGCGCTGAACTTGAGCGAGTATGTCAACGGCGTGGCGCGCCGCCATGCGGAGACTTCGCAGCGCATGTTTCCGGGCTACAGCGTCAATGCCGTGACGAACGGCGTCCATCCGCGAACCTGGACCGCGAAGAGCTTCGCCGCCCTCTACGATCACCACCTGCCCGGGTGGTCTAACGAGCCCGCGCTCCTCGTGCGCGTCGACCAAATCCCGGATGCCGAAATCTGGGACGCACATGTCGCCGCCAAAGCAGCGCTCATTGAGCGGGCGCGCCAGACGTGCGGCGTGCAGCTCGATGCGAACCTGCCGATTGTCGGCTTCGCCCGCAGGATGACGGCGTACAAGCGCCCGGATCTCCTTTTTTCGAACGTCGAGCAGCTGCGCGCGATCGCGCGGCGGCATCCGTTCCAGCTCGTGCTGGCCGGCAAGGCGCATCCGCACGATGCGGCCGGCAAGCAGCTGATCCACGAGCTGCACCGCCACATCGGCGCGCTCGAGAACGCGATCCCGGCGGCGTTCCTGCCCAATTACGACATGACGGCTGCGCTCGATCTCGTGTCGGGCTCGGATGTCTGGCTCAATACGCCGCAGCGGCCGATGGAAGCCTCCGGCACGAGCGGGATGAAAGCGAGCTTCAACGGCGTGCCGCAGCTCTCGGTGCTCGACGGCTGGTGGGTCGAAGGCTGCATCGAAGGCATCACCGGCTGGGCGATTGGCGGTGACGGGGAAGCGGAAAACGGCAACGATGCGGGGCACCTGTATCACAAGCTGGGAGAGGTCGTGCTGCCTCTGTGGTACGGTAACCGCTCTCGCTGGACGGCGGTGATGAAGGGCGCGATCGGCAAGAACGCCTCGTTCTTCAACAGCCACCGCATGTTGCGCCACTACGCCATCGAAGCGTACCTGCGCTGATCGCAAGGGTCACAGAAAGTACATCCCTCCGTTCGCGAGATAGCACTGCCCGGCGATGTAGCCTGCGTGCGTCCACCTTGCTGTGCGCGCAGAGCGCGAGATTCGCGCCTTCGCGCGTGAAAGCGAGCGCCGCCGAGCGGCCGATGTTGCGGCTTGCGCCGGTGATGAGTACGGTCCTGCCCTTCAATCCGGTGTCCATCGGCTGCCCTGCAGCAGGCGTTCAACGTTGCCGCTATCATAGAGCCGGCCCAACCCCTGACAACGCATGGAGGATGCATACAATGAGCGCCACGCCCGCCTACGAATTTCTTGCGCGGCCGCCGCGTACAGCGAAGCCGCGCAAGCGCGGCCTCACGGTGGTGAGCGACAAGGCAAAGTCGCTCGCCCAGTCGAAGGACATCATCGAGACCGTATCCGAGGTGATCGACCACATCAAGATTCCCGATCACGTCGGCGTGATGTGGCGCTATCCCGCTGAGCTCGTGCGCAGCAAGAACACGCTTTATGCGGAGGCCGGCATACGCCGCTCCCGGGCGGCATACCTTTCGAAGTGGCCGCGGTGCAGGGAAAGATCCCGCAGTACATGGAACGCACTGCCGCGCTCGATTTTGGCGGCGTCGAAGTGAGCGAGGACTCGATCGATCTCGGTCCGCGCGACCGGGTGAACGCGATCAAGCACGCGCTCGCCGTCGGCTTGGTCGTCTTCACCGAGCTCGGGAAGAAATTTTCGGATCGACCCCTCGACGCCGAGGAGGCGATCGAGATGGCAGATCGCGATTTCGACGCCGGCGCCTACCTCGTCGTGGTGGAAAAAAGCGATGTCGCACTCGCGATCCGCAGCGGCACGGACGCGCTGCACCGGTTGATGCGCGGCGTGGCGCCCGAGCGTCTTATCATCGAGTGCGGGCCGGGCGCCGACCGCTTCGAGATCGCAAAGTGGCTCATCCGGGAATTCGGGCCCGATGTGAATCTCGAGAACGTCGATGCCGAGGACCTTACATCATCGAAGGCATGCGCCACGGATTGCACCGGGCGACCGACTACGAGTACTTCCACGCATACCGGGGAAAGACGCTCCCGTCCGTTCCTCCCGTGAAATGAAGCTTGTCGCGCAGTCCACGTTCTGACATGCCGCATGCGGCTTGACGCATGTTGCGCGAGCGGCACAGAATCCCTCAACCCTTCTCGAGCAGGAGCATCAATATCATGCAAGCCACCGGTCGAAGTGAAACGGCGGTCCGCGCGCAAGGCGGGACGGCAAACACCCTCGCGTCTTTTCGCGTCGTTCCGACCGGTGCGGCACTGGGGGCGGAGATCCGGGGCGTGGACTTCTCGCTCCCGGTGCCGGACGATGTGAAGGAAGCGCTGCGCAAGGCGTGGGCCGAGCATCTCGTTCTGCTCTTCCGCGACCAGGATATCGACGACCATCAGCTCATGGCGGCCGCTGGCATTTTCGGGCCACCGCACGACGCAGCGTCGCGCAAATACCACCTCAATGCCGGAAAGAAGGTCGACAATCGGTTCATGCTCTCGGAGCACCCGAGCGTCAGCATCATTTCGAACCTCGACCAGAACGGCAATCCCGTCAAGGACAACGGCAGCCTCGGCAGCTACGAAGTCGTCTGGCACACCGACAATTCGTACGTCCCCGTGCCGCCGGCGGGAAGCATGCTCTACGCGCTGGTCATCCCGGTCGACGGTGGAGGGGACACGTCGTTCAACAATCAGTATCGAGCCTACGACGAGCTGCCCGAGGACCTCAAACGTGCAATCGATGGCAAATCGCAGGTGCACGATTCCAGCCGCAACAGCGCGGGCGTGCTCCGTCCCGGCGTCCGGCTGCCCACGAAACCGGAGGAAGTGGAAGGCCCGACTCACCCGCTCGTCCGCATGCATCCGATCACCAGGAAGCGGGCGCTTTACCTCGGCCGCCGGCGCGTCTGGCCGTCAAACTATATCCTTGGCATGGAGAACGCAGAAAGCGAGGCGCTGCTCGACCGGCTGTGGGCGCATGCATCTCAGCCGAAGTACGCGTGGACGCATCATTGGCGCGTCGGCGATATCGTGCTGTGGGACAACCGCTGTTGCATGCACTACCGCAGCGAAGTGGATGCGAACCAGCCGCGCATATTGCACCGGACGACGATCAAAGGCGAGGTGCCGATCGCCGCATCGTGAGCGTGGCTGGGTCCCCCTCCGAAACCCGGCATGCCGGCCGCATGTCGGGTTTCTGCGTTTAGGGGGTGTGTATTTTTTATCAGCACGCGATCCTGCCAAACCGTTACAATCTCCGGCACGCAGCGACAACTCGCTTATAAGAACCTTCCAATAATAGAGGTCCCGATGCTCATGCACGAGAAGATTGCCCGGTATTTCGAAGGCAAGGAGCAGTTCTATCCTGCCGCCTTGGAGGCGAAGTACGCGAGAATCTTCAATCGCATCATGGACTTATGGGGTCTCGACGAGCTCGAGGACTACTTCGCCGACCTGATGGTCGACAAGCGCGGCGGGCGGCAGGGTTTCCCGCCGGACGTCTTGAACGACATCCTCACGCTGTCGCGGATCCACGGTCGGATTCTCGAGCTGCAGAACGCCAAGCGCAATGAGGACGAGGATCCCTGGGCGAGCGATCTCGCGCGACGGTCGCTGCAGGCGGAGCAGATCGAGTTCAATCTGAAGGGGTTCGAGCGTGCGATCGAGGTCGGGAACGAACGCGCGGTAAAGATTTTTCTCAAGACGGGGGTGAAGGCCAACGAAAAGGATGGCAGCGGGTTCACGCCGCTGCTCAAGGCCGCCTCGCTCAACCGGACCTCGGTCGCCGCCGTCCTGATCGATGCCAAGGCCGACATCAATGTGCGGGACCTGCAGGGCTTCACGCCGCTGCACTGGGCGGCCTTCAAGGGCTATCCCGAGATGACCAAGCTGTTGGTCGAGCGCGGCGCCGACGTGAACGCAAAGAGCAACATGGGATTGACGCCGATCATGCAGGCCACCATGTGGGGGCATGATCGCATCGTCGCTTACCTGCTCTCCAAGGGAGCCCGGCCGAACGAAGCCGATAACGAGGGCCTCACGGCCCTGCACAGCGCGGTGTCGGATGGCCACGCGAAGGTGGTGAAGGCGCTCATGACGGCGGGCGCGGACCCGAACGTCAAGTCGGCGAAGGGACTGAGCCCTGCCGCCCTCGCCCAAAGGAAGAACAATCCGGAGGTCCTCGCTGCGCTGGCTGCGACGCCCTCCGCGGTCAACAAATAAGCGGAACGGAAAGCGGGCAGCTCCCGCTTCGACTCCCACCGCCCGAGCTCGACCGGCGGGCCGCTACTTCTCCAGCAAGTGCTCTTTTTCCTTGACCTTAGCCCACTCGTCCGCGTCCGCGGGCGCCGGCTTCTTTTCAATGATCGGCTTCCACACTTTCGCAAGCTCCGCGTTGATGCTCGTCCAGTGGCGCTGGCTGTCCGGCACGTCGTCCTCCGCAAAAATGGCGTCCACCGGGCATTCCGCTACGCACAGGGTGCAATCTATGCATTCATCGGGGTCGATGACCAGCATGTTGGGACCCTCGCGGAAGCAATCGACCGGGCACACATCAACGCAGTCGGTATACTTGCATTTGATGCAGCTCTCGGTGACAACGTAAGTCATAGTATTCCTTCGAAAAAATTTGCCCTTGAAAAAGGGGGAAAAGCTCATATTTTAACAAATGGTGAGGGCCCGCTTCCACGGCTGCCGGCCCGGTTTGCTTCCCAAGGTCCTTAAATTTGGTTAGCATAAGCAACGGTTTCCTGTTGCCACTCCTTCCCGTGGCGTTTCCTTCCATATCTTTTCCAAGGCCCTGTCCATGAGCGAGCATATCCATTACGTCACCGACGATACGTTCGAGCCGGAAGTGCTGCACTCGCCCACTCCAGTGCTCGTCGATTACTGGGCGGAGTGGTGCGGTCCGTGCAAAATGATCGCGCCGATACTCGACGAGGTCGCGAAGGAGTATTCCGGGAGGCTCAAGGTCGCGAAGCTGAATATCGACGAGAATCAGTCCACGCCGCCCAAGTACGGCATCCGGGGCATACCGACGCTCATGCTCTTCAAGAACGGCTCGGTTGAAGCCACCAAGGTAGGAGCGCTTTCGAAATCGCAGTTGACCGCTTTTATTGACAGCCATATCTAAACCCGATACGCTTTTTCCCGGCGCCTGAGGAAGGCCGCCCCCTTTAGAAGAGGCGGTTCAGGTGCGGGTGCAGTCCCCCCGGTCTCCTTCCCTCCTTTCACCGTGACGTAGCGCTCTCCGTATATGCATCTATCCGATCTCAAGAATCTTCACGTCGGTGAACTCGTCGACATGGCCGTCAAGAACGAAGTCGACGGGGCGAACCGCATGCGCAAGCAGGAACTCATCTTTGCGCTGCTCAAGAACCAGGCGAGAAAAGGCGAAAGCATATACGGCGGCGGCACGCTGGAGGTGCTCCCCGACGGATTCGGCTTCCTGCGCTCACCCGACACCTCATACCTCGCCGGGACGGACGACATCTACGTGTCGCCGAGCCAGATCCGCCGCTTCAATCTGCACACCGGAGACACCATCGAAGGCGAGATCCGCACGCCCAAGGACGGCGAGCGCTATTTCGCCCTGGTGAAGGTCGACAAGGTCAATTCCGAGCCGCCGGAGAACTCCAAGCACAAGATCCTCTTCGAGAATCTGACCCCCCTCTTCCCGACCGACCATCTCAAACTCGAGCGCGACATCAAGGCCGAGGAGAACATCACCGGGCGGATCATCGATATCATCGCGCCGATCGGCAAAGGCCAGCGCGGGCTGATCGTCTCCCCGCCCAAGGCCGGCAAGACCGTCATGCTGCAGCACATTGCCCACTCGATCACGACGAATCACCCGGAAGTGATGGTGATCGTGCTTCTTATCGACGAGCGGCCCGAAGAAGTGACCGAAATGCAGCGCTCGGTGAAGGGCGAAGTGGTGTCGTCGACGTTCGACGAACCGGCGAGCCGCCACGTGCAGGTGGCCGAGATGGTGATCGAGAAGGCGAAGCGCCTCGTCGAGCACAAGAAGGACGTCGTGATCCTGCTCGACTCCATCACGCGGCTCGCGCGCGCCTACAACACCGTCGTGCCGGCTTCGGGCAAGGTGCTGACCGGCGGCGTCGATGCGAATGCGCTGCAACGGCCGAAGCGTTTTTTCGGCGCCGCGCGGAACATAGAGGAAGGCGGCTCCCTCACCATCATCGCGACGGCGCTGATCGACACCGGCAGCCGGATGGACGACGTGATCTACGAGGAATTCAAGGGCACCGGCAACATGGAGATCCATCTTGACCGGCGCATGCACGAGAAGCGCATCTATCCCGCCATCAACGTGAACCGCTCCGGCACCCGCCGCGAGGAACTGTTGATCAAGCAGGACATCCTCCAGAAGATCTGGGTGCTGCGCAAATTGCTCTACCCGATGGACGAGCTCGAGGCAGCCGAGTTTCTGATCGACAAGCTGCGCGCGACGAAGAACAACGCCGACTTCTTCGACTCCATGCGCCGGGGATAATCCCCTTCCAGGGAGGCTCTCCACGAGACTCCGAAATCTGTTCCATGCGTATGCGCTGGCCGTCGTGCTGGCGCTCGTTGCCTCGTGCGCGCCGTTGCCGCCCAGCCCGGCCGACTTGCAGGCGAAACGTTTCGAGCCGGTGCCCGACAAGGGCGTGGTGTACCTTTTCCGCGAGCACCCCGACTTCATCGACGACGGGGCAACCGTCATGGTGGACGGCATGATGAAGGGGACCACGTATCCCGGCACGTACCTCCGCCTGGAACTCGAGCCCGGGCGGCACCGCATCGCCGGTTTTGCGGGTGACGCCGGCTGGATCGATATCGAAGTCGGTCCCGGGGAGATCCTCTTCGTGCAACAGACGGTGATCAAGCCTTTTATCGGGCCGGCACGCTCGCATTTTCGTGTAGTCGATCCCATCTATGGGCGGCAGGCGGTACTGCGCCATGAACTCGTCGGCGCGCGCTGAGGGGCGCGCCCTCGCGTTGCTGCTCGCCCTAATGATTGCGGCGTGCGCTTCGACGCCGCAGGCCTCTCTGGAGCGCGATGCCGAGGCCAAAGAATTCAGGACTCACCCAGCCACCGCCGCCATCTACGTCTTTCGGCCGGACACCGAGCTCGATGAGGAATCCGTCCTCTACATGGATGGGCGCCTGATCGGCTCGACGCTTCCCGGCACGTACTTCAGAATCGACGCACCCCCCGGAAAACATCGGTTGCACGGTATCGGACCCGATGCGGGCAGCATCGAGCTCGAAGTGCGCCCCGGCGAGGTCTATTTCGTCTCACTGCGCGTGTCCGGCGGCAACTCCCGTTTTGCGCTCGTCGATCCGGAAAAAGGCCGGGAGGCGGTTCGGAACTGCTGCACGCTGCTCGAGAACTGGGCGCCGGGCCAGCGGCCCTTGCTACGCTAACTCAAATCGCCGATAATTCACGGCTTTCCAAAAAGCCCCGCTATCGGGCGGTGGCGCCAGGAACGCGCAATGAAGCTCAAAATTCATCCCGAATACAGCGAGATCACCATCACCTGCAGTTGCGGCAACTCGTGGACGACCCGATCCACCCTGAACCGCGATCTTCACGTGGAAGTCTGCTCGGCCTGCCACCCGTTCTATACCGGCAAGCAGAAGATCGTGGATACCGCGGGCCGCGTCGAGAAGTTCCGTCAGAAATATGGGCGCAAGAGCCCACCCAAGGCTGCAGCCTGAAAGCAGGCTGCTACCGGAAAAAAGCGGCTGCGGCCGCTTTTTTGCTTTTCGGGGCCCGCGCCTCAGTAAGCGGCGACTGCGCCGTCGCTGCGCGGATCGGCGCCGCCTTCGAGCACGCCGTTCGGATGGCGTATGATTGCGCCAGCATGCCCCATGAGCTCGTCGTAGTCCTGCAACACCTCGATCTCGTGGCCCAGTTTCCCAAGCGCCATGAGCACCGCTCCGGAAAAGCGCGCTTCCACCTTGAGCGTATCGCTCGTCTGTCCCCAGGTGCGGCCGAGCAGCCACCGCGGGGCGCTTACGGCGGCCTGCGGGTTGAGGCCGAAGTTCGCAATTCGCGTGAAAATCGCGGATTGGGTTTGAGGCTGGCCGTCGCCCCCCATCGTGCCGTAGATCATCGTCCGCCCATCATTGAATACCGCAAGCGCGGTGTTCAATGTGTGAAACGGCTTGCGGCCGGGCCGCAGGAAATTGATCGCCTGGGGGCCGAGCGCAAAGCTGCAACCGCGGTTTTGCCACATCACGCCGCTCTCTTCGAGCACGACACCCGAACCGAATTCGTGATAGACGCTCTGGATCACGCTCACCGCGCGCCCCGCATCATCCACGACTCCCATCCACACGGTATCCGCAGGCGCCAGGGCGCCGCCCCATGGCGCGGCTCTCGCCGGATCCAGTTTCGAGGCGAGCTGGTGTAGCCGGTCCGGCGTGAGCAGGTTCTGCGCGTCGATGGTCATGTACTCGGGATCCGTGACATGGCGGTCGCGGATTGCAAACGCGCGCTTGGTCGCTTCGACGCAAAGATGCACGAATTCGGGGCTCGCCGCGCCCGCCTTGCCGATGCGTAACGCGTCGAGCATACCGAGTATGAGGAGCGAGACCACGCCCTGAGTCGGCGGCGGCATGTTGTAGACGGTGGCAGCGGAATGGCGCAACTCGAGCGGTGCGACGAGCGCCGCCCGGTGGTCTGCGATATCGTCGATCGTGAGGGGACTGCCTGCCGCAGCAAGGTCGTGCGCCATGGATTTGGCGAGCCGCCCGCGGTAGAAACCCGCAAGCCCTCCGCGTGCAAGCCGGCGCAGCGTCTCGGCCAGACGCGGCTGCTTGAACAGACTGCCCTCGGCGGGCACACGCCCCCCCGGGAGAAACACCGCCGCAAAACCCGGCTGCGTCTCGAGTTCGCCGCGCTTGGTTGCGGTGGCAACGGCCTGGCTGCGCGTGACCGCTATACCGTGCTCCGCGTAGTAAATCGCATCGGCGAGCAGCCGCTTCAGCGGAAGCCGACCGCTCCATTTGCGGGACAGCCTGAACGCCATATCCCAGCCGGATACGGTTCCCGCTACGGTGTTCGCCGCCACTCCGCCACGGAAGGGGATGCTGCCCGTGATACCGCGCGCTGCATACCACTCGGGCGTCACGTTTTCTCCGGCCGCGCCGCACGCCTCGATTCCGCGCGGCCTGCGCCCCGGCGTATGGACGAGCCAGAACGAGTCCCCGCCCAAGCCATTCATGTGCGGATAGACGACCGAAATGGTCGCTGCCGCTGCAATGGCCGCTTCGAGCGCGTTGCCCCCTTCCCGCAGAATATTCAGCGCGGACTGCGCGGCCACGGAATGAGGCGCCACCGCCATGCCACGCGTGCCCCGTATGGAATGGATCATTCTTCGTGTGCGCGAGGAAAACCCGATTTTACCCGCGACGGGCGGCAGACGCGCTGGGGCCGGCGCGAGGCTTGCAGCCGTTTTCACGAAGCCAACGGTTACACGGTAGAGCGCCTCACCAGCCGATCACTCTCGGCAACCACAGCGCGATCTGCGGAAGAGAAACACCAGGACTACGGTCAGGATCTGCATTGCGACGAAGGGAATTATCCCGACATACATGTGGCGCGTCGTCACATCGAGCCCCTGCTTGGCGTAGTAGCCCATCGGGTGCGCCATAATGATCGGCGTCGCGCAGGTGATGGGTATGAAGCCCACCTTGAGCCTGGCCTTCTCGATCTTCCCGGCATCCTGCGCGAACGCCTCCTTCGCGCGCGCAAGCGGAAAGAGCGACGCGATGGCTGCCATCGCAGTTCCCGCCCCGACAGCCTTTAGAAAGCGGCGGCGCGCGGCATCCCGTGGAAAGAGCGCTCTTATGACCGCGGATTCCACGGCCCGCTCCGCAAGCGGCATCCCCGATGCGTTGCAGTGCGTAGCGGCTTCGTGCGATTCGTGGGTGGTGTGGGCGCCACCACTGCAGGAGGCGGGTTTACCCGCAGCCGCTTCCCTGCGCTCATCGGATTCGAACATCGGCGTCTCCCCGGCTCTTCAGTGTTTGCGGGCTGCACTGAGCAGGATGCATACCAGACGATGGCTTCCACCTCTTTTTATTGCGATGCGTGAGGCCATCGGCATGTTTTGTCTCGTTTATTGGTTCCTGCCGCTTGCATGCAAGCGCGTGCTATCGCGTGCCGGCATCGCGCAGGGTTCGCACAGTCACGGTGCATGGCGCACCCGCTGTGAGCATTGCTTTGGCGGCACTGGGTGCAGGT